>JAIXZB010000040.1 GCA_027489915.1 Rickettsiales bacterium
AACGATGCAGTGAAATCGCGTAGTGCAGAAGTTACTTCAAAAATGCTGGATCGTACTTCTGTCTTCAAACAACGCATTACCGCGCAAAATGCATTGCTCAAGCTGCCGTTGCTTCCTACCACCACTATCGGATCGTTCCCGCAAACCGCAGAAATCCGTGAGGCACGTGCTGCGTGGAAACGTGGTGAAATGACACTTCAGAACTATGATGCATTCCTCGAGAAAAAGACCGTTGAATGTGTGCGCTACCAGGAAGAAGCAGGCATTGATGTGCCAGTACATGGTGAATTTGAACGTAACGACATGGTCGAGTATTTTGGTGAGCAGCTAAGCGGCTTTACCTTCACCCAAAATGGCTGGGTGCAAAGCTATGGTTCACGTTGTGTCAAACCTCCCGTGATTTTCGGCGATGTATCCCGCCCATCAGCGATGACGGTGCGCTGGAGTGCGTATGCACAAAGCCTCACGTCACTCCCAATGAAGGGCATGCTAACAGGCCCTGTGACCATTCTCCAATGGTCGTTTGTACGCGATGATCAGCCACGCTCTGAAACCTGCAAACAAATCGCCCTCGCCATACGGGATGAGGTGCTGGATCTCGAAAAAGCGGGCATTCGCATTATTCAAATCGATGAGCCTGCTATTCGTGAAGGCCTGCCGTTGCGTAATGCCGATAAGAAAGCGTATTTGCAGTGGGCAGTGGACGCATTCCGTTTATCCGCAGCTGGAGTGCAGGATGCCACACAGATTCATACCCATATGTGCTATTCGGAATTCAACGACATCATGCCTAATGTTGCTGCCATGGATGCCGATGTGATTTCGATTGAAACCTCACGCTCTGCGATGGAGTTGCTTCAGGCATTTATCGATTTCAAATATCCAAACCAAATCGGGCCTGGCGTCTATGACATCCACAGCCCTCGTGTTCCAAAAGCAGAAGAAATGACGTTCCTGCTGCGTAAAGCGCTCGATGTGTTGTCGCCTGATCAAATTTGGGTGAATCCCGATTGTGGCCTCAAAACACGTGGTTGGAGAGAAGTTGATCCTGCTCTGAAAGCCATGGTGAGTGCAGCAAAAGAGTTGCGCGCCGAACTTGAAGTAGCAAGCAAAAGCAAAGCTGCAAATGGCTAACGGCTTAATCTGTAGAATTACAACTGTGTAAGTCAGCACCCTCGCTGCTTGCACAGTTGCTATTACACTCATAGATTACGGCCATGTCACAAAAGCAAACCATAGCGATTATTGGCGCAGGTATCTCTGGCTTAAGTGCCGCATATGTTCTGCGCGCATTATATGACGTAACGCTTTACGAAAAAGAGCCACGTTTAGGTGGTCATGCGCGCACACTCACCGTCAATTCAGGCGGCAAGGAAATTGCAGTCGATACAGGATTTATTGTTTTCAACGATCGCAATTATCCGCATTTGAATGGCCTATTCAAAACGCTGGATGTGCCGTTTCATAAAAGCAACATGTCATTTGCTGCCCGTATCGGTGCAGGTAATGGACATGATTTTGAATATTCCTCCAAAAGCTTGAAGGGCATTTTTCCAACTACCCGTAGCTTTTTCGATTGGAAGCGTTGGGCCATGATGCGTGATTATTTGCGCTTTTCCAAAACAGCAAAGCGCTACCTGGCGAATCCAGATACATCTTCTTTATCGCAGCTTATCTCGCGTGCCAAGGTAAGCGAAGCGTTCACACGCTATTTCATCCTTCCCATGGGTGCTGCGATATGGAGTTGCCCCGTTTCACAAATGCTCGATTACCCCGCAGCAACTTTTGTGCGTTTTTTCAATAATCACGGCCTGCTCGATTATAACGGTCAGCCCCAATGGTATACCGTTACAGGTGGATCAAAAACTTACGTGCAGAAAATCCGTGATGAGCTGGGTTCTGCAGTGCGTATCGCAAGTCCCGTAACGCTTGTGAAGCGTAAGGCAGATAAAGTGCTGGTACGTGATGTAAACGGGAACGAAGCATATTACGATCAGGTTATTTTCGCCTGCCATGCCGATGAAGCACTGGCAATGCATGCAGATATTACGCAGCAAGAGCGCGATGTCATAGGTGCTTTTCGCTTTAATGAAAACACCGCCTATTTGCATTGCGATGCCTCGCTTATGCCGCGCGATACACATTGCTGGGCAAGCTGGGTCTATCTCTCGCAAACAGCAATTGATACTACGCCATCGCTTGCCGTGACCTATTGGATGAATCTACTACAAGGTATCGATACCAATCACCCGCTTTTTGTAACACTTAATCCTGCGTCACCTCCAAAGCCTGAATTGGTATATAACAAGCATATCTACACGCATCCTATTTTTGATGCAGCAGCCATAGAGGCACAAAAACATATCCCAGGCATAAACGGAAAAAATCGCATTTGGTGGTGTGGTGCATGGCAGCGTTACGGGTTTCATGAAGATGGAATCGATTCTGCTATGAAAGTCGCCAAAGCGCTGGGCGCAACCCTGCCATGGGAACAATCATGACCAGCAGCAGCGCAGCACAATGGTGGCAATCGCCTACGATTTTATCTACCAAAGTAATGCATAAGCGCACCCGCCCTCGCGAGAATGCCTTTGTTTATGACGTGTATTACCTCTGCGTTCCAGATAATAAAATGGGGGTGCTGGATAAGGGAATGATAAGTCGAAACCGCTTTGGACTCCTAAGTTATTATGACCGCGATCACGGCTTGAGAGATGGCTCGGATGCAATGCAGTGGGCGCGAGGTCTCTTACAGCAATGTAATTTGGATAATGGTATTGCCTCCATCATAGTCATAGCCATGCCACGCACACTGGGTTTTGTGTTCAATCCTGTCAGCTTCTGGATGTGCTTGGCGGAAAATGGAGAACTTAAGGTCGTGATTGCTGAAGTAAATAATACATTCGGTGAAGCGCATAGCTATGTATTAGCACATGCCGATGGGAGCTTTATAGGCGCCGACGATTGGCTGGAAGCAGATAAAAACTTTCATGTATCCCCCTTTTTGGCTGTGGAGGGAAGTTACCGCTTTCGCTTCGCAATGAAGGCAACACTCGGAATCTGGATAGATTATCTCGGCCCCGATGGCGAGCCGACACTGCTCACTTCAATGGCCTGTAAGCCTGAGCCATTTACACAAATAAATCTAATAAAACATGCGCTGCGTACACCGATGGTTTCGCTTAAGGCGCTTATTCTTATTCACTGGCAGGCAATCAAGCTGATGATTAAAAAAATCACCTATCACCGCAAACCTGCCGCACCATCTACGGAGTACACGCAATGGCGCCGCTAATTTCATCTTACACAATGCTGGAACGTGCATTTATCAAAGTATTTAACCGAGCCGAGTTAGGCGAAATAAAAATAACCTTTCCTGATGATAAGGAAGTGGTTTGTCGCGGCAAGAATCCTGGAATCCATGCCGATTTACATATCCATGATTGGAAGGCCATTCGTATGGTGTTTTTGCGCGGTGATATTGGTTTTGGCGAAGCCTACATCGACGGGCTTTGGAGCACCGAAGATTTGAGTGCCCTCATGACATACCTTGTGCAGAATCTCGATGTAATCGAGGATGTATCACATGGTAGCTGGTGGATGCGCCGTATTTTTACATTCATTAACTGGGTGCGCGAAAACTCGCGCAAGGGAAGTCGCCGCAACATTCGCGCGCATTATGATGTGGGAAATGACTTCTATAAACTCTGGCTGGATAGAAGTATGACCTATTCATCTGCACTGTACGGCGACAATCCACACCGCTCGCTTGAGGATGCACAACATGCCAAATACCGCCGCATCATCGATAAGTTAGAAACAAAAGGCAGTGTGCTTGAAATAGGCTGCGGCTGGGGAGGGTTCGCCGAAGAAGCGGCCAAGATGTCATATAACGTCATAGGACTTACATTATCTAAAGAGCAGTTAAAATATGCCACGGCCCGTATGCAGAGCAATGGGCTTAGCGACAAAGTCGATTTGCGCCTTGAAGATTACCGCGATGTTAAAGGAGAATTCGATTTTATCGTATCTATCGAAATGTTTGAAGCAGTTGGCGAGAAATACTGGCCCATCTATTTCCGGACTATTAAAGATCGCCTAAAACAAGGTGGCAAAGCTATTATTCAAACTATTACGATTGAAGATGATTCTTTCGCAGCATATCGTAATCGCAGCGATTTTATTCGGCATTACACATTCCCTGGGGGCTTGCTGCCCTCTATAAAACGTATCAAAGAAGAAATACAAGTAGCAGGCCTTGTGTGCCGTGAAGTGTTCCCTTTCGGTCGTGACTACGCAACCACTTGCCAACATTGGATGAATACCATCGATGTACGAGCGCATGAAATCAAAGCGCTCGGATATGATGATGCGTTCCTCCGAAGTTGGAAATTCTACCTCGGCTGCTGCATTGGTGCATTTGCAGCCGGACGCACCGATGTGGTGCAGCTTGAAATTACACACGCCTAAGTAAGGCAATAAAGGAGAATACCATGACATTCGCAGGCTATATATTTGGTGCTACTATCGCATTTTTAATGGGCAGTGTGTTTGCGCTATCGGCATGCTCTGGCCCCGATGTTGCCGCTTATAAAGAGGTGAAGCCCAAGCTCGACATTCGTGAATACTTGAATGGTAAACTCCGCGCTTTTGGAATTATTGAAGATTACAGTGGCAAAGTCGTTAATCACTTCACGGTTGATTTAACAGGTGAGTGGAAGGGAAATGTTGGAACGTTAACCGAGCATTTTGTGTTCGATGATGGCAAAAAAGAAGAACGTATATGGACGATTACCGTAGATGAAAAAGGCGGAATTGTAGGCACAGCACACGATATTGTTGGCCAATCGAAGGGCAAGCAAAGTGGTAACGCGTTTAACATGACGTACACTCTCAAGCGTGAAGTGAACGGACGCACTATGGAATTTTCTATGGATGACTGGATGTATCTGGTGGATGAAAAACATCTCATCAACAAAACCAGCATGAAGAAATTTGGTATCACCGTTGCGCGTTTGACTATCGGATTTTACAAGGAATAGGCATGAAACTGGAAGCGACACGTTTCTGGTTAGTGGGGGCAAGCGAAGGCATTGGCCGTGCGCTTGCATTGTCACTCGCAAGCAAGGGTGCGATCGTTGCTGTATCAGCGCGCAGCGCTGATAAACTGGAAGCCTTATCGCGTGAGGCTGATCAGCATACAGCCCTAGCAACGGTTGTGTGCGATGTAACGAGCCTGGCATCTATCCAACAGGCCTATACAACCCTCATACAGCAATGGGGTGTTCCTGACGTCATTATCTTCAATGCGGGGATATATACTCCCTCGGCTTGTGGCGAAGTAAAACTCGATTCTGCATTGGCGACCATCGATACTAATCTGAACGGAATGCTCAGGTTGTGGGATGTGGTGCGAGAAGACATGCTTGCGCGGAAGTCTGGCAGAGTCATTATCGTAAGCAGCGTTGCCGGATACCGTGGCTTGCCAACGTCCTATGCCTACGGAGCAAGTAAAGCGGCGCTT
>JAIXZB010000175.1 GCA_027489915.1 Rickettsiales bacterium
ACTACCTGTTCCAGACATAATTGCGCCAATAAGATATTTATTGGAAATCAGAAAGTCCTCAACATCTTTACGTGCTTTTGTGAACTTCACAAAAAAATTATCATCGTTGTTTTTAATCTTTTGGGCGATGAGTGAAGTCAGCGCAAGAAATTGGTGCTTATTATATGTACCTCTATGAGTATAAAAATAAACTGCGGGGTGTAGGCCTAGACTGCCGGATTTCTTTCCTGTTATTCTTTCAGTAATTGCTAAACATTTTTCCAGTGCTTTGATGGTCGCTTCACCATCGTTGGTATCGTCAGCGGACTCTATGTCACCAGAGTCATTACATATCGCCAAATAGTCCATAATCAAATCTAGTGCATCAGCAGACGAGTATGCTCCGCCCAACGGCAAGTCGAGAGTCTTGATAGGCGTATGCGGTTCTGGGTCAAATAGCATCTTATGAAGCTCAGAAGATAATTGTTCGATTTTTTCTTGGTTAATTATGCCAAAAGAAGACCAGTATTTGTGTCCTTTTGCTGACCTAATTATAGAACGGGCAGCAATTCCTGCAGGCTTAGCCCTAGCCTTAATAATTCTTTCCTCGATTTTGTCCAAGGGGGTGCCTTGCTTGTTGATATTAAAGAAGGAAGATTCGGCTTTTTCAGGACTTCCCTCGACCCACTGCAAATCTAAACTTCTGGCTGCTATAGATTTAGCTCGTTGTATTCTCATTTCAGTGTTGCTTAATGGATTCTGATTGACTGAATTTAATTCCATGAAAGAACCTATCTCCTTATGTATTGTTTCTCGGAGTTTTTTGGCGTTTTTTGTTTGTGCGATGCTGAGGCTGTGCTGATAAAATTCACGTGATAATTTGCCGTCTCCATAGTCATCCTCAATCCATGCGATTAGCGCGCTTAGCCTATGCGCGCCATCTACGACAAAAACATGGCTATGAGAATCCCAAAGAATAATTGCTGGAACAAGTTCTCCATCAAGAAAGCTTCTTAAGAAGGCAATACACTGATTAACATCCCAATGATTGGTTTCTCTTTGGAAATCAGGTTTTCGAAGATTCGGCCTAATACTAGCAAGATTGCCAGCTATTAAATCGCGTATACCTAAATCTCTTGGTGGTTTGCCGGATTTAATTTCTGGAGTTACTATCGCCAAGTCAGCTCTGGGAATCATAGCATCTAGCGTGATAATTTTGCTCATCTTATCCTCATTCTAGCGAGTTATAAAACACTGTAGTTATTTATAATAATCTATCAATTTTTCTAGCGTGACGTCTAAGCCTACTGAGCTCAAGGCATCCTGCCTAGACTCCCATAGCCTCTCCAAAATACCTTGATATTCCAAATTCATTTCCGAGTGATGTAATAGACGGTGGCAGTTCGGACAGATGGCAATGATGTTTGCTTCAACATCTAGTGAATGTCCAAAGCCAGCCTGCGCTGCCAGAGGAATCAGGTGGTGTGCCTCAACGTACGGTCTTTGTCCTACACGATTCAAAAAAGTTTTGTGAGCGCCATCTACTTCGCAGGCATATTTTGCAGCCACCAGCGCACGCTGAGCTATTTGTAGATTTCTAGGCGTCCTCATAATTGCAGCAATTCTCTTTGCCTTAACAGCAGACGGAGTATTAACGGCTATCTGGTATGCTTCATCATCTATTTCTTCTGCTATCATAGCGCTGGCGTCAAAATTTAGCCCGCGCCAATCCGCAGAGGACATATAGCCAATATAGAGGTTTTGTTCGCCTTCCTTTCTGTAGACAAACCAAATGTCATTCGCTCTGGGTTTAAAGCTGCCACTGGTATAAAATTGAACTTCATTACGGTCACCTCGTGGGCGTCTCAGCACCGTCAAAGCTATCTCGCCAATTGAACCATCGGAGTGGTGCCAGTTAAAAGATTTGGTTGCTTGGGTTGGATTATCGCCCATTACGCCTGTATGCAGCGTCGTGCCAAAATGTGCTTCAAATATGTCTTTCTCGGCACCCGCTATAGTTATTTGGTCTTTTGACGCTTCGGAAGCAGTAACCAGTGAGTATGCCCCCTCAACCGCTTCAAAATATACGAGATGAGAAGCATTGAAAGCATGACTGCCTCTTGAGATTCCGGCCGTATCTTGCATTTCTAACTCCCTGATGAATACGTCATGTAGACGGCGCAAAGCAGCAAGGTTAATACCGGTTACATCCCTGTGGTACTCGATATGTGCTTTAACCGCATTTAGCGCTCTTTCAAGAGCATCACTACCAAAGTCTTCATGAATTTTCTTCAAAAAGTATTCGGTAGAATACAGATTAATTGTGCGTGAATATTGCGCACCTTTCATCATCTGGAGAAACGCTCTTATATAGTGCTTTGCGGAAGTATCATTGCAGCCTGTTTCTTCAACCAGTTTCGTGGTTGCGGCAGTTCTTCCTATATTGCCGTCAGTGATTTTTTTACCCCAACTGTATGCAGCATGCGTCACGTTTTCTGATATGGTTGCCATGTTCTTACCTGTGCTTTTTATATTTCACCTAAATTTAAGAGTGGCCCAAAGTGACCTGTACTTGACCCTGCGTTTGACCTATGGTCAAACGATGTTACTATTAACATAACCCCTAACGAATCCACTAGGAAGGCACATTTATGGCAGTTGCACCAAGTAAGACCCTGAATGTCTCTGCAGCAATCAAACAGAAAAGAAAAGAAATGGGTCTTACGCAAAAAGAGATGGGGAAGCTTCTAGGCAAAGTCACGTCGGGAGAGAGGTCAGTAAGAAGATGGGAAAATGGTGAGAACTTCCCCAGCCCGCTCATGGCTGAAGTGATACTTTCAATGCCGTGCACTGCGCCCTACAGGGAATCTGCTAAACAGCCTCGG
>JAIXZB010000029.1 GCA_027489915.1 Rickettsiales bacterium
AACGCGCGCATAAGCTTATTATTGATGCCGTGTCCTGGACGCTCTGTCGTTGCTTTAGCAATCAGATGCCCACCTGCGAGATAATAATCACCAATCACATCAAGTGCTTTGTGACGCACAAATTCATCCGAATAACGCAAGCCTTCTTCGTTGATAACGCCGCCATCGCCAATCACAATCGCGTTCTTCAGCGAGCCACCAAGCGCCAGCCCCATCGCGTGCATTTTCTCCACCTCACGCACAAATCCAAAGGTGCGCGCACGGCACAATGCCTGCTTAAAACTGGTTTGTGAAAAATCATACACCGCTTTCTGGCGCCCAATTGCGTCATGCGGAAACTCAATCGTAATATCGAGCACAAAACCATCCGCCGAAGGCTCAAGCGTTGCCACACAATCCTTGTCGCGCACACTTACCGTTTTCAGCACTTCAATTATGCGCCTTGGCGCATCCTGTTCGCATGTACCCGCGCATTCGAGTAAAAAGACAAACGGCTCCGATGATCCATCCATAATCGGCACTTCAGGCCCGTCAAGCTCAATCACCGCATTATCAACCCCCGCACCCGAGAGTGCTGCCATCAAATGCTCAACCGTCGCAATCGTTGTACCATGCGCATTACGCAGCGTGGTGCCGAGCGTAGTTTCACACACATTGTCATAATGTGCCGCAATCACCCCACGCTCTGCCCCCACATCGGTGCGCAAAAACGAAATGCCGCTATACACAGGTGCAGGACGAATAGTCATCACCACTGTGTCACCACTATGCAGCGCAACCCCGCTACAGGTAATAGCCGAACCAAGCGTCAACTGACGTGGAACATCATGCGTGCGGGTCATGTCAAAATCATCCATGTGCGAAATCCTCGAATTCTTCATCTCGCACCATAAAGCCACAGGCCACCACACTCAAATCACGCTTTATTACGATTTGTTACAATCCACACTAACAAAAAAGCAATGTTTCAGCAGCTTAACGCCGATTTAACAAACTCTACTTCCCTTCCATAGGTTGGGAGAATGGGCCAGATACTAGGAGTTCAAACCGTGACAAGCGGAGCGCAGCAGCGCTAATGAGCATTGGCAGGGCGCAGAACGACAACGTAGGTGGTGTGCTAAACCAACCTAATTAGCTTGGCGGCGGAGGAAGGCGGGAATGTCGTAGTCTTCTTCCTGCTCTTCACCAGCCACTGGCGAAATCACACGCACTTCCTTACGCGCTGCACTATCCGACTGCACCGCCTGCTCACGCGGACGCTGCTCCTTAGGCGCACCACCAAGGGCCTTGCCTAAGCGGCTAAACAAGCTAGGTGCGGATGCATCTTCGTCAGCATCCTCTGCGAACATTTCTTCATCCTGCACAGGCTGCGTAGTGCGAGCATTAAACAACGTAGGTTGCTGCGGGCGTTCCGCACGTGGGGCCATAAACACACCCGACGACGATTGCACTTCCTGCGGTTGCGGCTCTTGCACCGCTTCATCCACAATACGCATCATTTGTGGCTGCGCCGACATACGCTGCGGCGTAATCTTTTCCTGCGCCACACGCACCATATCATTAATAGCCGCTCCCGCGCCAGACTGACGCACAATCTCTGCCGCCGAACGTTGCGACGTTACAGGCGCTGCCATCGCAGGCTTGGGCGCGTTGTAGGCAAAAGGTTTAATCGCTGGTTGTTGAGGTTGCGCCAAATAACTTGGCGCAGACTGAGTCATCTGCGGGGCTGGCGCGTCATACCGCCCCTGCTGCACGAAAGGGCGCTGCATCATTTCCCCCTGATCAATGCCCGTAGCCACCACCGAAACGCGCATCTTACCCGACATTGCATCCGAGAAAGTAGAGCCGAAAATAATATTCGCATCAGGATCCACTTCATCACGAATGCGGTTCGCTGCTTCATCTACTTCAAACAGCGTCATGTCAGGCCCACCAGTGATGTTAATCAACACTGCCTTCGCACCTTTGAGCGACACATCATCAAGCAGCGGATTCGAAATCGCCGATTCCGCAGCATCCACCGCACGGCGTTCACCGGCGGCTTCTCCTGTGCCCATCATTGCCTTGCCCATCTCGCTCATCACCGCGCGAATATCAGCAAAATCCAGATTCACAAGCCCCGGCTTCACAATCAAATCCGTCACCCCGCGTACGCCAGAATGTAGCACTTCATCCGCCATGCGGAAGGCTTCCGCAAACGTTGTGCGCTCATTGGCAATACGGAATAAATTTTGGTTCGGAATAATAATCAGCGTATCCACATACTGCTGCAATTCCTCAATCCCACTATCGGCTAAACGCATGCGGTGCTTGCCTTCAAACTGGAAAGGTTTTGTTACCACACCCACCGTCAAAATCCCTTGTTCTTTTGCAATGCGCGCAATCACTGGCGCTGCACCTGTGCCCGTGCCACCGCCCATACCCGCAGTGATAAACACCATGTGCGAGCCTTCAATATACTGTGCAATATCTTCCGCCGCTTCTTCCGCGGCTTCCATGCCCACCTCAGGTTTTGCTCCAGCACCAAGGCCACGTGTGCGCATCGCACCTAGCTGCACCACGCGGTTTGTTTGTGCCATCTCGAGCGCCTGCGCATCGGTATTAGCAATCACAAACTCCACACCCTCAAGCTGCGCGGCAATCATGTTGTTCACCGCGTTGCCACCCGCACCGCCAACGCCCACCACCGTAATTTTAGGGCGAAGTGTATCCATCTGAGATGGAAGATGCAGGTTAATGGTCATATCAGGCCTCCTTGATTGCCTTAAAATTATCACCCAAAACCGCCAAAAACTACGGTATATGGATAATAGATTAATTGTCGCACACTATATGTTGTGGTTTTGGGGTTGTCTAGTCATTCCAAATAAAAACACCACTCATCCACAACTAATTTCAATATTCACTTCACATAATAATTTCATTCTTTATGACGAGCCGCCTCAAATAAAGAATGGCAGTATTCTTAACCGATGCAAAGTACACTGAGCGCGCAGCGCGAAGGACTTTGCATCGCACTTAAAAATTCTCCCTGAACCACACACCAATGCGCGAAAACACATTCGAATGTTGCGGTTCATGCATTAAAATATCTTCCTCCCACGGCCGCTTGGCAGCATATTCCAGCATCCCAATCACCGTTGCAAACGCAGGGCCACTGGCCGCTTCCGCAAGCCCGGGAATCGGCACCGGTTTGCCCTTACGCACCTGTTTAGAAAGCATCCTCCCCGCCAAATCCGATACACCCAGCATCTGGCTCGCACCACCCGTCAGCACACATCTGCGCCCTGCGATTTTATCCACGCCGCTGGCTTCGAGCTTATCACGAATCATCTCAAAAATTTCTTCCATCCGTGGCCGCACCACACCCACCAGCATCGCACGTGGCATGGTGGTCGCCTCATCTTCGGCCTCACGCTCACCAAGCTGCGGCACATCAATCATCACCTGCGAATCCTTTGCCGAATTCACCGCACTGCCGTGCAATGTCTTAAGCCGCTCCGCATGCGCAATTGAAGTCGAAAGACCTTGCGCAATATCACTCGTCACATGGTTTCCACCAATCATCACCGCGTCAGAATAGACATTCTTGCCACCAGCAAACACCGCAAAACTCGTCATCCCGCCGCCCATATCAATCAGCGTCACGCCCAGATCCATCTCATCCTGCTCCAACACCGCAAGCGCCGATGCATGGGGCGCATGCACAAATTCCGTAATATTCAAGTGGCAACGCGCCAAGCAATGCGAAAGGTTTTTCACGTAGCTCTGCTTCGCCGTAATTACCTGCAATTCACTGCCAAGCGTTTTACCAATCATGCCTCTCGGATCACGAATCCCGCGCACACCATCGAGCATGTAATGCGTCGGGAAACAGTGAATAATTTCCTGCCCACCTGCACCCGCACCCAGCGAATCACAGCCCTGATGAATCAGATCTGCAATGTCCCCATCACTCACACCATCACTCAGCACATCCAGCTCCACCGCCACTGTGCGCGATTTCACCGAAGAGCCACCGACCGAAACCATTACTTCTTCAATCGTGCCATCCACCATTTGTTCCGCCGCATGCACTGCCGCCACAATCGAGGTTTCCGCCTCCGAAATATCCGTAATCAATCCCGATTTAATACCACGCGCCAGTTGATGCCCAACCCCAAGCACCTCAAGCCCACCCGTTTCTTTCACCCGCGCAATCATGCAAGCAACCTTGGTCGTACCAATATCTAGCGCGGCAATAAGGGGCTGTTTATGTGTCGTAGGCGCTGCCATACCCTAAGTCTCCCGCGCACTGGCTTGATAAAGTTTTGGCGCATCAGGTTGCGACGCAGGCGTCACAAACACACGGTCTTCAATCCGCAAATCTACCGAAGTTATCGCCTTCGAAAGCAACCTGTCGCTGTTCGCAAGCGCCACAAATTTTTTCCATGCATCCATCGCTTCTTCTTCAGGCAACATTACCGTCATGCCCTGCTTCAAGCGAATATTCCAACGACGTTCGCCCACACGCACTGCCGATTCCACATCCGCGCGCATGGCGGGCGCCGCATCTAAAAGCGCCATCAATTGCACCATATTTTTAGGCGCATCATCACCCACCACCAGTAACATATTTTGTGCCACCTTCGCAGGGTCGCGCTTCAGCACCACGCCCTCACGGTCAATCACCGCATATTTCCCTTCGCGCTGCCACAACGCAATCGGCGCGCGCTCTTCGACCCGAACATACAACGCACCAGGAAGCGTTCTGCGCACCGTCACATTACGCACCTCAGGAAGCTGCATAATACGTGCATGCATCGCATCAAGCGACACCGCTAAAATTGGATCCCCCTGCGATACATTCATCGCCGCCTTCAGTGCATCGAGCGGCAAATGCTCGCGCCCTTCCAAATAAATCTGATTCACCTTAAATCCAGCATTCGCCGTCACACTCCAGAAGTAGTTGCTGGTCACATTCTGTGCCTTACTCACACTGTCATTCGCATCCAGCCACCACACCCCAAACGCGCCGTAAGCAAGCACCACCGCACCGCCCGCAATCAAGCAGCGCTTCTTAAGCGTACTCATCCGCCGCTGCTTCGCTTTCTGCTTAGAAATCGCCGCACTCGTGCGCTGCCGCGTATTCATTTTAGGCGATGTCCTCACCCGCGCTTTTGCCATCACACTTCCACCTTAAACATAACAACCATCATCTCCTGCCGAGCCGCCTCAAAGGAGATGACTTCATTATAATTACGCTTCAAAGTACACCGAAGCATTGCTGAGGGACTTTGATGCGAATTCATTTTATGCTCCAAGCCGCGCGCCAGCAATAAGCCGCGCGATTAAATCATTGAACGAAATTCCCACATGCGCCGCAATCTCGGGCGAAAGCGAAAGTGGCGTCATACCAGGCTGGTTATTGAGTTCCAAAATATAGAACTCACCATCCCCAGCCTCATTGTAGCGAAAATCCGAACGCGAGAGCCCTCTGCACCCAAGCGCACGATGCGCCTTTAATGCCATGCCACACACCTCATCATATTTCTGCTTCGAAAGCGGCGCTGGCATAATATGCTGCGCCCGCCCATCGGTGTATTTCGCTTCGTAATCGTAAAACCCATCCTTCAAGCGAATTTCAATCGCACCCAGCGCTGCATCATCCAGCACAGCCACCTGAATCTCTCGGCCCGCAATAAACGATTCGACCAGCACAAATTCACCAAAACCCCAATTCTCTTCATTGAACGCAAAATCATCCTCGGGGAACACAATCGTCACCCCAACACTCGATCCTTCATTGATAGGCTTCACCACATAAGGCCGCGGCATCGGGTCACCCGCAATCAAATCATGCTTATGAAACACACCGCCCTGCGCGCAGCGCAAGCCCGCTTGCGCAAACACCTGCTTTGCCATCGGCTTATCCATCGCCAGCGCCGATGCCAACACACCCGAATGGGTATAAGGAATCTCGAGCACCTCAAGAATACCCTGAATACACCCGTCCTCGCCAAACCTTCCATGCAGTGCATTAAACACAACATCAGGCTTGGTAGCTTTCAACACTTCCGCAATATCACGGCCCACATCAATCGCCGTCACGGTGTGCCCAAGCGCAACAAGCGCCTTCTCCACAGCCGCACCCGAGGTGAGCGACACTTCACGCTCAGCACTCCAACCACCCTTTAATACCGCAACATGCAAAGGCATGCGTCACCCTTCCGATGAAACATTGTTCTACATTGCCGATACTTGGATTTTTTTATTACCAAAACTCTAGCCCAAGCACGCCGTGCTTGCAACACTTAATGGCAGCTTCGCGCGCCCACATACAATTTACTTAAAGCGCCCGACCAATCCGCTTAATTTCCCATTGCAATTCAATGCCCGAGTGCGCCATCACCTTCGCGCGCACCTCTTCCCCAAGCGTTTCTAAATCCGAAGCCGTCGCATCCCCCGTATTCAGCATAAAATTGCAATGCAATTCACTCATCTGCGCGCCACCCACACGCAAGCCCCTGCATCCCGCCGCATCAATCAATTGCCAGGCTTTATACCCTTCAGGGTTCTTGAAGGTAGAACCACCCGTTCTCTCACGAATAGGTTGCGTCTCAGCCCGCTTGCGGTTAATCTCCTCCATCTGCGCATGAATCTCTGCTGCATCGCCCGCCATAGTCGCAAACCACGCCCGCGAGAACACCGCACCCTTTGGGAACACACTATGACGATACGTAAAATCCAATTCATCTGCCGTCATCCGCGCAACGGACCCATCACGCAGCACCAACTCCGCCTCAATCAGCGCATCCTTCACTTCGCGCCCATAAGCACCGCCATTCATCGCAAGCGCCCCGCCAATCGTACCTGGAATGCCGCTTAAAAACGCCAGCCCATCGCGTCCATGATCTGCCGCTACGCGCGCCACATGCACGTCCAATGCAGCAGCACCTGCACTCACCACATCGCCTTCCACCTCAATCGCCGTAAATCCGCGCCCAAGACGAATCACCACACCATCCAGCCCACCATCGCGCACAATCAGGTTGCTACCCACCCCAATCACCGTAATCGGAATATCCTTCGGGCACCCACGTATAAAATCGGCAAGGTCTTGCACATCTGCAGGTTTATACAACACTTCTGCAGCACCACCCACACCAAACCAGTTAGTGCTTTTCAGCTCCGCATTGGGGCGATAATTCCCACGCACCTTAGGCAATTTATCTAACATACTATTTCCCGAATCCTGAATGCCGAATACTGATCAAGCACTCTTTCGCGCCGCCATAAGCGTCTCCAACTGCGCAGGCAATGCGGCCGCCCACTTGCTTATGCTGCCTGCACCTAAGCAAATCACAAAATCATTGGGCTGTGCAATCTCTGCGATTACTTCCGCCAACATCTGCTCATTAGGCAGCGCCAGCACATGCTTATGCCCATGGTCGCGAATCCCCTGCACCAGCGCATCGCGGTTCGCCCCCTCAATCGGCTCCTCACCAGCTGCATACACATCTGCAATAATCACCGTATCAGCCTGATTAAAACAGGTGCAGAATTCATTGAACAAATGCGAGAGTCGCGAATAACGGTGCGGCTGCGCCACCGCAATCACCCGCCCACCACTGGCCACCACTGCTTGGCGCGCGCTCGAAAGCGTCGCCGCAATCTCCACTGGATGATGCCCATAATCATCAATAATCGTAACCCCCGCCACTTCACCTGTTTTGGTAAAACGCCGCTTCACTCCACGAAACTCACGCAGGCCGCGCAGAATCGAAGCATCGGGCATTCCAATCTCACGCGCCACCGATACGGCCGCAAGCGAGTTCAGCACATTATGCATCCCCCACATCGGAAGCTGTACATCTTTAAGTAGCACCACTTCGCCCGTCTGCTTGTTTGCAATCTCGCAATCATAGATCTGCCCCGTCGTGTTTTGACGAATATTCACCGCCCGCACATCTGCCTGCGGGTTGGTGCCATAAGTCACAATGCGACGGTCAGTAATTTTAGCAACCAATGCCTGCACCTCAGGGTGATCCACACACAGCACCCCAAACCCATAAAACGGCAACTGCTCCAGAAACTGCCGAAACGCCGCCTTCACCGCATCAAAACTGCCATAATGATCCAGATGCTCCGGGTCAATATTTGTAATCACCGCAATCGTTGATGGAATACGAATAAACGTGCCGTCCGATTCATCGGCTTCAACCACCATCCAGTCACTTTCCCCCATCATCGCATTGCTGCCATACGCATTGATGATACCGCCGTTAATCACCGTCGGCTTCATATCCGCCGTCTGAAACAGCGTAGCAATCATCGAAGTAGTGGTAGTTTTCCCGTGCGTTCCTGCCACCGAAATACAAGTCTTAAGCCGCATCAATTCCGCCAGCATCTCAGCCCTGCGCACCACTGGAATACGCATCTTGCGCGCTTCCAGCACTTCGGGGTTATCCTGCTTCACCGCGCTCGATATCACTACCACGCTTGCGCCTTGCACATTCTCCGCCTTGTGCCCAATCATCACCTTCACACCATGCTTGCGCAAGCCGTCCAGCGTGTAACTCTCCGCCAAATCCGAACCCTGCACCTGATACCCCAGAGTGCACAGCACCTCCGCAATACCACTCATGCCAATCCCGCCAATCCCCACCAAATGCAGTACCCCCACATCCAGCGGCATCGTCTTAGCAACAGTAAAAGGGCGAATGGTCATAAAGGTTCCAGTGAATAGTAAAGAGTGAGTGGTCAAGAGTGATATAACAGCTTTTATTCCGCATTCCAGCAAAAGCTATTCACCACTCACCACCTTCGCAAGCGCTTCTGCCGCATCTGGCTTTCCAAGCCCATGCATCTTGTGCGCCGCATCGGTCAGCACAGCAGGGTTGGTCAAATAGGTTTCAATCCGCGCAGCCAACGCCTGCGGGGTAAATCCTTCTTGCCCCATCACCCAGCCACCACCTGCATCCTCCACCGCCTGCGCGTTGAAATACTGGTGGTTATCTGTCGCCTTCGGGTAAGGTACCAAAATCGCAGGCCGTCCAGCCGCCGTAAGCTCCGCAACCGTGCTCGCACCCGAGCGCGAAATCACCAAATGCGCTGCCGCCAAGCGCGCTGGCACATCCGTAAAAAACGGCGCCAAATCTACCTGCATCGAGAGCGCCGTATACGCCGCTCGGGTCGTATCCATCTCACCCACCCTGCATTGCTGGTCGAGCCGAATCCGCGCCCGTAAATTCTCGGGCAGCAACGTCATAGCTGCAGGCATCACATCCGAAAACACACTCGCTCCCTGACTGCCACCAATCACCAAAATCCTAAGCATCCCATCCCCGCGAAGCGTAGGGTATTCCACTGCCGAAAGCGCCTTCACCGCCGCCCGAATCGGGTTGCCCGTCCACACCACCTGCGCTTTCGTTTTCTCGGGCATACGCTGTGTCGGTTGATACGTTGTCGCAATCACCTTCACCCGCGTTGCCAAAAAGCGATTCGCTTTACCCAACACCGAATTCTGCTCATGAATCACCGTCGGAATTCCAAGCAATGTCGCCGCCAACATGGTGGGAAACGAGGGGTATCCACCAAATCCCACCACCACACGCGGTTTCTCAAGACGCAAAATACGCATCGCCTGAAACACTCCAATCCCAATCCCAATAACACTACGCAGCTTGCTCACAATCCCACCACGCAACGTCGCTGCATGAATGTAATGCATCGGCAACTGCCCAATCACTCCCTGATAACTGGCGCTGTTATAAGACTTGAAACGCTTATCCGTAACAAACACCACACGCTCAGCACGTGCAACCAGCACCTCGGCCAGCGCCTCTGCCGGAAAAATATGGCCACCCGTGCCACCCGCAGCAAGAATAATAGAATGCATTATGAAATCTCAGCTAGATTATGTGAAAAACTACCGCCACAGCACTAACACACTACAAGCATCTTTCCAGCAAATCAATTAACGGCTAAAAGCCTTTTTGCGCATATCCACCGTGAACTGCCCATAACGCTTGCGCGTCAGTGCCAGCATCATGCCCATGCCAAACGCCATCGCAATGAGCGAAGAACCTCCGTAGCTGAGGAATGGAAGTGTCATACCCTTCGCTGGCAATAAATTCACCGCCACCCCCATATTCACAATCGCCTGAATCCCAAACTGCGCAAGCAATCCAGATACCGCAATCAGCGTGAACATATCCTGTTCCTTCCACAGGCGCGAATAGCCACGAATCACAATAAATGCAAAAATGCTGATGACAAAAATACAGAAAAATACCCCAAATTCTTCTCCCGCCACCGCAAAAATAAAATCGGTATGGCTGTCAGGAATATGCTGCTTCACAACGCCCTCTCCTGGCCCACGACCAACCCAGCCACCGCTTTGGAACGCCTCAATCGATTTACCAACCTGATAATTATCACCCGCCGCAGGGTTCAAAAACCTGTCTATGCGCGACGTCACGTGCGGCATAAACTGATACGCCGCAATCGCACCACCAATCCCCATGCACATCAGGCCGATCACCCATACGAACGGCATGCCCGCCAGAAAAAACTGAATACCAAACATGCCTGTCACCGTCACTACCATCCCAAAATCGGGCTGAATCACCAGCAGCAACACCACCA
>JAIXZB010000007.1 GCA_027489915.1 Rickettsiales bacterium
AAGCTAATGATGCTCCTCCCTTACTCTCAATTAAAGGTCACACGCACATTATGCAAAAGCCGATGATAAGTGTGGTAGGTGCGCGCAACGCTTCTACCGCAGGTATCAGCTTTGCACGCAAAATCGCGCGCGAGCTTGGCGAGGCAGGGTTCACAGTGGTTTCAGGGCTCGCACGCGGTATAGATACTGCAGCCCATAGCGCAAGTTTGGCCACAGGAACTGTGGCGGTGATAGCAGGTGGAATTGACACAATTTATCCACCCGAGAATGAAAAACTCTATCACGAACTTGCAGATATGGGATGCATCGTGAGTGAAATGCCTTTTGGCTCGCAACCACTTGCGCGTTCCTTCCCCGCACGCAACCGCATTATCGCAGGTATGGCGCAGGGTATGGTGATTGTGGAAGCCTCGCTCAAATCTGGTTCGCTCATCTCTGCACAATGCGCGGCAGATTATGCACGTGATGTGTTTGCTGTTCCCGGCTCTCCTCTTGATCCACGCTGTCAGGGCACTAATAAACTCATTAAAGAAGGTGCGCTACTTACCGAATCGGCGGCGGATGTTATCAATCACTACCGCCATGCAACCCATCGCTTACCATTTGGTGAATCTGATGCCGAGCAGTATGCATCCTCAGCATCCATGCCGAGCGAGAGCGAGCTTAATGCCGTTCGTACCGATGTTCTTGAAAAATTAAGCCCAACGCCTGTTACCATTGACGAACTCATCGTCACATGCGACAAGCCCGCATCGTATGTACTTGCGGTGTTGCTGGAATATGAGTTGGCAGGAAAAGTCGAACGCCATGCTGGCGGCCGCGTAAGTCTATCTGTAGGAGAATAATGTGACGCATCATGTTGTGGTGGTTGAATCCCCCGCGAAAGCCAAAACAATCAATAAATACCTAGGCAGCGATTATACCGTGCTTGCCTCGTTTGGCCATGTGCGCGATTTACCCTCGAAAGATGGCTCTGTTCGCCCCGATGAAGATTTCGCTATGACCTATGTGGTCGATGACAGTTCCAAAAAGCAAGTGGCAGCGATTGCAAAAGCCGTCAAAGGTGCCGACACGCTATATTTGGCGACTGACCCTGACCGAGAAGGTGAAGCGATTTCATGGCATGTGCTTGAAGCACTCAAAGAGAGCAAAGCCATCCATAAAGATACTGCTATTCACCGCATTGTATTTCACGAAATCACCAAAAAAGCAGTAACAAATGCGATTGCACATCCACGTGATATTGATATGGCGCTCGTCAACGCGCAGCAGGCACGCCGCGC
Organism: Rickettsiales bacterium; assembly: GCA_027489915.1. Classification (GTDB taxonomy): domain Bacteria; phylum Pseudomonadota; class Alphaproteobacteria; order Rickettsiales; family UBA3002; genus JAIXZB01. Next base: position 1,284 of record JAIXZB010000007.1, read on the forward strand.
GCTGGATTATCTGGTCGGATTTTCGCTTTCGCCCGTACTGTGGCGTAAGCTTCCAGGTAGCCGCTCGGCAGGGCGTGTGCAATCGGTTGCATTGCGTTTGCTGTGCGAGCGCGAAGCGGAAATTGAAGTATTTATTCCTCAAGAATACTGGGATATCAGCGTGGATCTGGTCACCAGTAAAGGTGATAAAGTTACTGCGCGCTTGACCGAATTTGACCATGAGAAAATGGAAAAATTCTCCATCACCAACGAAGCACGTGCAAGTGCCATTCGTTCTGCCCTTTCGGCAAAAGCATATTCGGTGCGCGATGTTACTCCTAAACAATCACGCCGCAATCCGCAGCCGCCATTTTCAACCTCCACCTTGCAGATGGATGCTTCGCGCAAGCTTGGGTTTGGTGCAAAAAAAACCATGCAGCTTGCTCAGAAACTCTATGAGGGCTTCGAGATTGATGGCGAATCGGTGGGGCTTATCACCTATATGCGTACCGATGCGATTACGGTTTCGCCCGATGCGGTAATGGCCGCGCGGGTTTGGATCGAAAAAGAATACGGTAAAGATTTTTTACCTGCCGAGCCGCGTATGTACAAAACCAAAGCCAAAAATGCACAGGAAGCACACGAAGCGATTCGCCCAACTGAGCTGAAATACACGCCCGAAAAGGTTAAATCCGCGCTCGATAACGATATGTTCCGCCTTTACGAGCTTATCTGGAAACGCACAGTTGCAAGCCAGATGGAAGCCGCGGTGTATGATCAGATGGCGGTGGATATTGTATCGCAGGATGAAAAAGCCGTGCTGCGCGCCAATGGTTCGGTGCTGAAATTTGCAGGCTTCCTTACCCTCTATCAAGAAGGCCGAGAAGAAGAAGATACGGATGATGAAAACAGCCAGCGCCTTCCTATTATGACTCCTAAAGAGGCGATGGGGCTGCATGGTGTGAATCCTGCGCAGCATTTCACCACCCCGCCGCCACGCTTCAGCGAAGCAACGCTCGTGAAACGGCTTGAAGAGCTTGGTATTGGCCGGCCCTCTACCTACGCAAGCATCATCTCAGTGCTTATCGAGCGTGGTTATGCCAAAATCGATAAACGCCGTTTTGTTGCCGAATCGCTTGGGCGCTTAGTGACCGCGTTTCTCGTCAATTATTTCGATCGTTATGTCGAATATGGTTTCACTGCAGCGCTTGAAGATAACCTCGATGAAATCGCCAATGGCCACAAGGAGTGGAAAACCGAACTTCGCAAGTTCTGGGATGAATTTTCCAAACGTATCGAGGAAAGCAAAACCCTAAAGATCACCGATGTACTTAATGCGGTGGAAGAAGTGCTTTCGCCTTATATTTTTGGCACAGGTGAAGCTGCAGAAAAAGCGCGTATATGCCCCACCTGTAACATCGGAAAACTCAGCCTTAAAACAGGTAAATTTGGTGCATTCCTTGGTTGCTCAAATTATCCGGATTGTAATTTCACACGCCCACTTATTGTTGCAACGAGTGAAGGTGAAGAAGGTGCAGATGCAGCAGTAGCGGCAGGCGATTTCCCACGCGCACTTGGTACCGACCCTAAAACAGGTGAGCCTGTTTCGCTTCGCAAAGGGCCTTACGGGGTGTATGTCCAGCTTGGCGAATCAGCAAAGCCTAAGCGCTCTGGACTTCCCAAAGGGGTGAGCGCTGATGGATTTACGTTAGAGCAGGCACTTGCCCTGCTTGCGCTTCCACGTGAAGTGGGCTTGCATCCAGAAACTGGCACCATGATTATGGCAGGCGTTGGCAGGTTTGGCCCGTTTTTGTTACATGATGGCAAATATGCCAACCTTCCTGCAGCAGAAGATGTACTAACTGTGGGCATGAACCGCGCCGTGACATTGCTTGCCGAAGCAGCAGAAAAACGCGCTAAAGGCGGCTTCAAAAAATTTGGCAAAGGTAAAAAAGAAGAGGCAGAAGCGAAACCTGCTACTAAAAAACCTGCAAAAAAACCAGCCGCTAAAGTGACAAAATCTGCTGCCAAAAGTGGCAAAATCGCAAAAGCAGCAGCAAAACCTGCTAAGAAAGCCACAAAAGCAAAGGCTAAAGCTTGACGTAGGCTGTGGCTTAAATCTAGAGTGTTGTTATGACAGATGAAATACTTGCAAAAATTTACTGCCCCGCCAAAACGGCGATGCAGTCAGGTCGCGGGAAAACCCGTGAGTGGGTTCTTGAGTATAAATCTACTACTCCCATGACTCCTGATGCGCTGATGGGTTGGAATAGTGGGGCGGATACACTGGCGCAACTACAATTAAAATTCCCCACCAAAGAAGCCGCCATTGCTTATGCTAAAGCAAAACAGCTTGGGTATGAAGTGATAGAGCCTCACAAGGTGCGTACAGGCCCCAAATCCTACGCTGCCAATTTTTCGTTCAATCGCAAACGTGCTTACGCTGATAACGTCTGATTTTTTTGTGCGGCCTTAGATTTCATCTGGCTCCACATCGCATTCGCAAGCATCGCCCCAACCACCATGGCTATTCCGCCCCATTGTAGCAACGTTGGAGTTTCGTTCATGAATGTGAGTGCTATTGTTAGCCCAAATACTGGTATCAGCGCCATCGACATCGAGGCCGACCCTGCACCAAGCAAGCGCACAGCGTAAGCAAACAGGGGCATTGCCAGCATCGCATGCAATAATCCGTGATATCCCCCTTGAAGCAGAATTTGCGACATAGGCCACGCGCTTATATCGGGCTGGTATACGAGCAGGTAAATAGGCAAATACAACAAGGAACCTGTGGCAATGATACTCACCGCCTCCATGGCAGTGAAGCCGTAACGCTTGAATAAAATGGTGTAAATCGCCCATGAAAGAGCCACGCCGAAGAATAATATATCACCTAGCAACACGTTTTTACCTGCATGGGTTAGCCCTGCGGAAGCCATGAGCACAAGACCAACCAACAGCAAAATAAGGCAGTATTTACGCATTTTACCAATCTTCTCCTTTAAGAAATACGCACCCAGCAGCGCCCCCAAAAGCGCCATAGAACCTGGAACAATCACTGCGCCATGCGCGGTGGGGGCAAGCGAAATAGCATAATAAAACAACAACGAATACGGAGCGCCTGAAAGCAGGGTAATGCTAGCCATACGCAGGATTCCATGGTGATGCAGTAACCTGCGGCCATGCAGCAGACAAAATGGTATTGCAATCAAGTTCGCAAATACCACCCGCAGCGCCACAATATCCTGATAGGTAAGCCCCGCTGCAATGCCTTGTTTGCACACTGCAAACTGCCCCCCCATCACGGCTGCTGTCACAATCAGGCCTAGCGAGGCAGTGATAATCTTAGAATTTGGGTGTGTATGGGTCATGGTATGGATGCATCAAAGAGCTTACGAAACGCCATAGAACCCAAAAAATGCAGGGTTGTCATATTATTTTCACAATCTTTTGCTAGAATGTTATCATAGCACAGGAGGGTTCAGATGAAGCGTTTTACAGTTCCATGCGATTTCAACGGCACAAAACACCCGTTCCATGTGTATATTGGCGATCCGCACCCTAAAAAACATCCGTTGCAGTTTCAATCCTGGTGGTTGTCATCTGAGCGTGGCGGTAACATCCCGCAAGATGTGATGGATAGCTTTGAAAAGCTGTTTAAGATTTCGCAGGAAAATAACGTGTCATTCGAGGATCTGTGCGTCTATGCACTCGGCGCTGCTCAACAAGAGCAAGGCGATGGTGCAGCGCAGGCAACCGCTTAAGGTAAGGAATTGCATTGGCCGATACCCCACAGACCGATGCACTCGGAAATCCCAGTTTATCGGATGATATTGCCGTTATAAGCGCAACGCAGGATACAATTGTTGAGCGTATTGCAGCGTTAGAGCGCGTGGCTGATCAAGAAGTTACCTACCCTATCGAACGCGTGAGGGGCAGTGTGGGCCGTTGGCTTATTCCACGCGATAATACGCTAGCATCGCATTATGCACTGGTAACAGAGCGCGCCCGCGATATTGATTTCTCCCCCGCTAATTACCCAGGGTTCGATGCAATTTTTACCGAGCAATACAAAGGTGCAGGATTTTATGATCCCATGCACAATAACTTCCCCAAATTCGGTAAGCTGCGTGATAATCTGGCGACGGTGCGCAACTATATTTTAGAGCTGTATTTCCCCGATAACTCGCCTGATGATGCGCTACGTATTGAGCATCTGAAGCAGATTGCGGGCTACCTTGCTGAGGGCTTAACTAACGATAGGGCGTTTTTGGGATTGATTCCAGTTCACAACCCATTTGCCCCCTATATCGATGTCGAACAGGCAAGCGCCCCAGATGGCGAGGGCGCACGCTACCTGTATCAAAAAATACTCGAAATGCAGCGTCACAGCAACTGGACGCGCCCCTTCAGCGCCCTCACCTCGATGTTCGGTGATGGTGCTTACGGCGCATGGGATTTGTCCTCTCTTAAAGAGTCTGCATTCTCCGCTACTTCAGATAATGAACACGATATTCGCGAAACGATTCATGAGGAAATTGCAGAACTGGCGACTTCCTACGATACGCTGGAAGCGAAACGCCAAAACCTCGAAGCACGCAGACGTCAGAGCGAGTCTGCCAGCGATTTAGACAATATCGGAAGCCAGCTTCTTTTCAGCTTCTACCAGATGCGCGATGCAGTGGAAGATTTAGCTTCGCCCATCAAACGCGAGGCTATTGATATCGCGCATGAAATCCTGCGTAAGCTATCGCTTAAATTTGGCGAAAGAGGTATCAATACTGGCCTTTCTTTCAGCCCCAATGGCGATAATGATGCGCTGGGATCAAGCTCTGGAGTTGGGCGCTTACTAGTGCGCATGGCAGGGATGATGCGTGCTCTGGGCGATGATATGATGGCACATCCAGCCGTTGCAGGAGCACATCAGGCTATGGGGCAACTTGCTTATCTTGTGAAAATGGAAGCATTGCACATGGCTAATGCCGCAGGCGACACCAAGCTTGCAGGCTCTATCCGTGGCCAACTCTCACAGCTTCGCCATTTTGCGCAAGGGCTCGAGGGCAAATCCATAGGCAGCCTTATGGATGAAATGAAGGAAGGCGTGAATGCACTTGAGCAAAAGCTGCGCGCAACGGGGCTGATTATTGACGGGCAAACTATTGATAACCAGATGGCGGGGCGCGGAAGTGGTTCGCAAGCGCAAGCGGTCAATACTGCGCGTCAACAGCAGGATGCTCAACGTAACACAGTCCAGACCAAGCAACAGCAAGGGCTTAATCAATCTCAACAGATGCAAGCATCTCAGACCGCATCGCAAGCACAAAATGCTGTCACGCAAATGCAGGCGATGCAGCGCGCGCAGCGGCCTATTGGTAAGGAAGAATCGCTATTTTCACAGCCAACGGTAACAGTTAAAAAGGCTCCGAATGGTGTTGCTGCGATGAAAAATGCCAATGCTGCTCGCAAAATGGTGAATGCTCAAATCAACCAAGCAATGGTCACTGCACCGCCGCCTGCACCAGTGAAGCCACCATCGCAAGGCATAATAGACCCCAAAATGCTTGCAAGTTTGGGCTCTACCCTCAGCTCTGCTCAAACCAATGCGGCTACACTTACCTCGGGCGCTATTGGCCCCAAAACCAGTGCCGACGCTATCAGGAAAGCGCAAGTCGATAAAGCTGTGAAACAGGCTGTTATTGAAACAAGCCTTGAAACCCAAGAACCCCATGCGCACACACGTCCACCTACGGGGCGGTCACGCTAACCTAAGCGGTCGTTTTGTTGAGATAACGCTTAGGCCCACATGGGCTTTCATCAGCACCTACACACGGACTTTTCAGCACCGTCTGCTTTTTATCGGAACATGCGGACACAGCAAGCATCATCACGATACAACATACGATAGTACGCATATGGTTCTCCTTAGGTTCCTGATCCTCTAGGCGTGGTTGTCGGAGCTACATTTTCTACAGCCCTTGAAACTGCCTGCCCTGCGCTCTTATTCGCGCCCTGAAGTATTTGCTCCATACGACTGCCTGGGTCAAGCGCCAAGTATATGTTTGTTAGCTGACCTGTGATTGGCTCAATCGCTTCCGCAAATCGTGTTGCCAAGAAAATAAGGAACACAAACGACAGAATATCAATAATATCGATAGGGAAC
>JAIXZB010000165.1 GCA_027489915.1 Rickettsiales bacterium
GAACTTGCGGATTGGGGGGTGCCCTTCACCCGCAGTGCAGAGGGTGCTATTTATCAACGCGCTTATGGCGGCCAGACCATAGAATACGGCAAAGCCCCTGCCCACCGCGCCTGCGCTGCGGAAGACCGCACAGGGCAAGCCATTATGAGTACACTGATTGCAAAAGCCAAAGCCACGCCTGTGGAATGGTTTGTCGAATATATCGCGCTTGATTTAATTATGGATGATGCAGGCGTATGCAAAGGTGTGCTGTGCTTGGAGCTGGCAACAGGACAACTTCACGCGTTCATGGCCGAGCTTACCATTCTGGCAACGGGCGGATATGGACAGGTGTATGATTCCACCACCGCCGCTTCGACCTGTACGGGCGATGGTAACGCGATGGTGCTGCGCGCTGGAATTGCGCTTCAGGATATGGAGTTTGTGCAGTTTCACCCCACAGGGCTTTACGGAACAGGTATTTTGATAACCGAGGGTGCGCGTGGTGAAGGAGCGCACTTGACCAACGCACTTGGTGAGCGATTCATGGAACGTTATGCTCCCAAATCACTCGAGCTTGCCTCGCGCGATGTGATTGCGAGGGCGATTGTACAAGAAGTGCGCGCTGGGCGTGGATGTGGCCCCAAGGCCGACCATGTGCATTTGCGCATGGAGCATTTGCCCGAATCGCTGCTTGAGGAAAAACTGCCGACCATCACAACGATTATTCGTACCTTTGCGCGTATCAACCCACACACAACATCTGTGCCGATTACGCCCACGGTGCATTACACGATGGGAGGTATTCCTACCAACGTGGATTCACAGGTGGTGCGGTTTAGTGATGGTGTCCCCTCGCCTGTTGCAGGTCTCATGGCGATTGGCGAAGCCGCATGCAATTCATGCCATGGGGCAAACCGATTGGGCTGCAATTCGCTACTGGATTTGATTGTGTTTGGCAAGGATGCGGGTGATTGGGCGCAGGCACACATTACGGGCACAAAGGCTGCATTGCCGTTATCCTACCATTGGCTGAATAAGCCGCTTGCTCGGCTAGAAAAATTCATGAGGGCCGAGGGAGATTTGCATTCCTACACGCTACGCCACGCACTGCAAACGACGATGACACAGCATGCACCTATATTCCGCACGGGCGATGTGCTTGAATCAGGCATGGAAAAACTACGCCTGATTTATCAGCAATTACCTGAAAAACTTGCCATGAAACGCACCCACCTCATGCCTTGGGATGTACGGCTGGTGGATGCCTTAGAAACCGAGAATTTATTGCTGCAAGGTATGGCCACTATGGAGGCGGCGCGTATCCGCACTGAAAGCAGAGGTGCGCATGCACGTGAGGATTTTCCCGGGCGTGATGATGCGCAGTGGCTCAAGCACAGTTTGGTTTCTGTAGATGAATCTGGCATTGTTACTAGCGCCACAAGGCCTGTACGCATGATGCAAACAGAGATAGATACTCCCTACTTTGCGCCAGAAGCACGCAGTTATTAAGGCTTGGTATTAAACACCAACGCCTCACGTAGCATGCCAACAAAGAGCGATACAGGGCGCGATGGATCGTTTGGGATTGGCATGAATAAAGGCTTTGGCAGCGCCATTATAGGAAAGCCTATTTTTTGCGTTTTATCTCCCAGCGATGCATCCAGTGTAATATCTCCATTTGGCTGAAAGCCAATTTCGCTTAACACCGCATCGGGTTTGGCTTGGCAGGATTCTCCTTTGCAAAAGGATGAGGTATCCATTACCCGCGCCCACAAGGTTGGGCTATTTTCTACATTCACTTTATAAGCTTCGGGAGCTTTTCCTGCCTCGGCATACAGCGCATGGATAGCATCTGGCAACACAAGGCGGTAACGCCCCTGCCCTGCATCTTCGAAATGCAACTCAATACATTCTGTTTCCACGGCGTAGGTTTCTTGCCCCCACACCATGGCTAAATTGGGTTTATCTATGACCACCATATGCGCAAATGGGAAGCCGCTCGCGCGCACCGATTCGGATTTGAATGTGGCGCGGTAATTGCTAGTTTTGAATTGCTGATTATAATGTGTAATTGATTGATTGATGCGCGCCACGTGCGGTTTCATGGCAGCATTCCAGCTTTGATACCAAAGCGCTGTACCGATAATGAGTGCGAGTGATATAAGAAGCAGTTTTCTCATGCTTTCACTATGCCCGTTTGTGCGATGTTTTTGGACATTTCCAACATTCTATCCAGCGGTTTGCGCGCGGCTGCAATCAACGCAGGTGACATTTCAATTTCAGGCGTACGGTTTAGCATGCACAAATACAGTTTTTCCATGGTATTGAGCTTCATGTAGGGGCAGGTATTGCATGCCACACACGCCCCACCATCGAGCGCGCTTGGCACAGGGTAAAATATACTGCCGGGAGAGCGCTTTTTCATCTGATGCAGGATGCCTGCTTCGGTGAGCACAATGAAGGATTTTCCGGCGTTATTTTCTGTGTATTTCAATAGGCTTGAGGTAGATCCTACATGGTGCGCATACACTAGAAGCGCCTCTGGGCATTCGGGATGGGCAATAATATGCGCTTCAGGGTGGCGGGTTTTGAGCTTTACCAACTCTTCTTCCGAAAAGCGCTCATGCACCATGCAGGAGCCATCCCAAAGTAGCATATCGCGACCTGTTTTTTTGGTAAGGTAGCTGCCAAGGTATTTATCGGGCGCGAAAATGATTTTCTGTTCCATCGGAATCTGCGCCAGAATAGCTTCAGCGTTGCTTGAGGTGACGATGATGTCTGATAGCGCCTTGATTTCAGCCGAGCAGTTGATGTAGGTGAGTGCAATGTGGTCGGGATGGCGCTCGCGGAACGCTCTGAACTGCGCAGGTGGGCAGGAAAATTCGAGCGAGCAGCCTGCCTTCATATCAGGAAGCAGCACTGTTTTGTGTGGGCTTAGGATTTTTGCCCCCTCGGCCATAAATTTGACGCCACAGAATACGATTACCTCTGCATCGGTTGAAGCAGCACGGCGGGCGAGCTCTAGCGAATCACCGATCACATCGGCAATATCCTGCAGATCATCTTCCTGATAGTAATGCGCTAGTATCACCGCGTTCATCTCACGCTTGAGGCGCAGGATTTCCTCTTCAAGGTTAGAGGGAATAGCTGGTTTCGAGGCGTTGTTGGTTTGTGTGTATTCCATTCATTCCATGTAATGCGCGATTTGGGGTTCGTCTAGTGCAATACGCAGCTTTATCAATCCTTCGCACTTGCAACAAGCAATGTTAATCTGTATTAATTTGGAATGGCTTTGCGTTCTAGTATAGATTGGAAATATGCGGGCGTTCCCGTGCAGGAACACGTGGCAGAGCATGCTCAAGAGGATATTTCACGGGTTGGCGTCGGCAAAGCAAAACCCGTCAATCCGGGCGATGGTAAGCAGTATTGGGTGAGTAATGGCTATTATGTACCTTACTTTGAATCTCACCATGGAGCTGAGAAGTTTCGCGATTTCGAACGTATGATTGGTGAGCTAACAGACCGCTTTTTCAGAAATGCCCAACCAGAAATTAACCGTCAGCACACAGCTGAAGCTATTGAAACGATAGCACAGA
>JAIXZB010000032.1 GCA_027489915.1 Rickettsiales bacterium
AACTGTTAGAGTAACCCTAGCATGATGATGAAGCGCTGCCAATTCATCGAGCTTTTCGATGCGCTGCACGGTAAGACGTGGGTTACCCTCGTGCATCTTACCTTCTAGTGTAAGTAGAAGAGGTGTTCCTGCCTCTAACCACGCATGGTGTTTGGTTAAAAGCTGCTCATCAAACAATGAAACCTCAAAACTACCCGCTTCATCCGATAATCCAAGAAAAGCAAACCTGCCACGTTGCGACACTTTAGTTTTACAATACGAAACAATACCAGCAAGCTTCACCTGCTGTGCCTGAGAACCAAGACGCTGAGTTATGAGCGCCGATGACATAACGCCATGTTTTTTAAGTGCTGCCTTATAAGACTCAAGTGGATGCGCAGATAAGAAAAATCCAATCGCATCACATTCTTTAGTGAGCTTTTCTATGACAGGCCACTCTTCAACTGGCTTTAGCTCACGCCCTTTATCATTGACCACCATGGGTCCACCAAACAAACTGGCCTGATTACTCAAACGATCTGCTGTGGATTGTTGCGCAATCGCAAGAACACGATCGAGTGATTCGAATAACTGGCGACGAATAGGATGCAGCATATCAAAGCAGCCCGCCATCACCAAATGCTCTATCTGACGTTTATTGAGCACGGTAGCATTTACACGTTCAGCAAAATCAAAAATATCTTTGTAGGGCTGCAATAATCGCTCCTCTACAATAGACTCCATCGCCTGCGAGCCGACATTTTTAATGGCAGCCAACGCATACCGTATTGCGAGCGAACCATCATCTAAAGCCTCTACCGCAAATAATACCTGCGATTTATTTACATCGGATGGCAACAGCTTCACCCCAAGCTTCTGCGCTTCCTGACGAAATATCGATAGTTTATCTGTTGAACCCATTTCATACGTCATCGATGCGGCAAGAAATTCCACAGGGTAATTGGCTTTAAGATAGGCCGTTTGATAAGCAATTACTGCATAAGCAGCAGCGTGGGATTTATTGAAACCGTAACCCGCAAACTTCGCCACCAAATCGAAGATGCTCGAGGCTTGAGCGACATTAACATTATTTGCCTTCGCACCATCAACGAAAATAGCGCGCTGCGCATCCATTTCTTCTTTGATTTTTTTGCCCATTGCACGGCGTAATAAATCCGCCGAACCAAGCGTATACCCCGATAGCACCTGTGCAATTTTCTGCACCTGTTCTTGATAAATAATAACGCCGTAAGTTTCTTTTAACACATCCTCAAGCAGCGGGTGCAGGTAATCTGGCTTCTCGCGCCCATGTTTGCGGGCTATGTAGGTTGGAATATTATCCATAGGACCAGGGCGATATAGCGCCCCAAGTGCAATCAAATCTTCGATACAATCGGGTTTTAACTTACGCAGCGCATCTTGCATACCAGCAGATTCAAACTGGAACACTCCCACAGTATCGCCACGGCTAAGCATTGCATACGTGGCTTTATCGCCTTCAGGAAGCTTGGCTAAATCGATGGCAACGCCACGGTGCGATAAAAGTTCAACAGTCTTTTGCAACACTGTGAGTGTTTTCAACCCAAGAAAATCGAATTTTACAAGCCCCGCAGCCTCGGCATATTTCATGGAATATTGCACCACTGGCATATCCGATTTAGGGTCGCGGTACATCGGCACCAGTTCCTGCAACGGCCTGTCACCAATCACCACTCCCGCTGCGTGCGTCGATGCGTGGCGGTACAATCCTTCAAGCTGTTTAGCAAAATTCACCATACGCTCGACCTGATCATCATCGCGTATGGCTTGGCGTAGCATCGGTTCGGCATTGATTGCCTGTTCTAATGTCATCGGATTCGCAGGGTTATTAGGTACTAATTTGCAAATCCTATCGACCTGCGAATAGGGCATCTGCAATACACGCCCAACATCACGTAATACGGCTCGGGCTTGGAGTTTTCCAAATGTAATAATTTGTGCCACGCGATCATGGCCATACTTGGCTTGCACGTATCGTATAACTTCGTCACGCCGTTCCTGACAAAAATCGATATCGAAATCAGGCATCGACACGCGCTCAGGATTCAAAAACCGCTCAAAAATAAGACCATATCGCAAGGGATCTAAGTCCGTAATTAGCAGCGCCCATGCAACCACAGAGCCAGCACCAGAGCCACGACCCGGGCCTACGGGGATATTATTATCCTTACTCCATGTGATAAAATCAGATACGATTAGAAAATAGCCAGGAAATTTCATCGTTATGATGACATCAAGCTCGAAATCAAGTCGCTCGATATAAGGCTTTGCAACCTCAGCTCGCGCATTTTCATCCATCGCTTCTGTATAGACATGATCAATCAAACGCTTCTGTAAGCCTGCATGTGAACGCAGTCTCAGCGCATCAGATTCAGAGAGAATCTCGCCCGTTTCGCTTTCCATACGAAATCCAGGCAAAATCGGGCTACGTGAAGGCGCAAATACGTGACAACGCTCTGCAATGACTAAGGTATTCTCGATAGCTTCAGGAATATCACGGAACATAAGATGCATTTCTTCCGTGGATTTAAAGCGATGCTCTGGAGTGAGACGTGGCCTATCATTTTCTGATACATAACGCCCCTCGGAAACACACATTAGCGCATCATGTGCGTCGTACATGCTGGCACTGCCAAAATAGACGTTATTAGTACCAACAAGAG
>JAIXZB010000086.1 GCA_027489915.1 Rickettsiales bacterium
CCCTTCTCCGCCAACACCTTCGTAATCGCAGCCGTCAACGACGTCTTGCCATGATCCACGTGACCAATCGTCCCAATGTTACAATGCGGTTTCGTCCGTTCAAACTTTTCCTTAGCCATTGTCAAAATCTCCATACATTCGACATAAGTTTATCACGCGCGCGCACCTGCGCTCCAGCGCGTAAGATGGCGCGTATCTAGCGTAATTGTCTGCTCGGCACAAGTGGTTTTCTAAAGCCTGCACCCAAGCCCACCCACAAAAAGCAAAATCCTATCCCACCACTTACACTTTTTTAACCTATGCTCTGTATTCTGAGCAGTATGTTAAATAAATTACAGTCACTTGTATCTACTCATCCACAGGCAAATCCACATGCCGTGGCCTCTATCCAGTGGCAGAAGCAGCATTACCAAAATAATGCCATCGGCAGTGTAATCCAACGTTTGGCCGAAACCGTGGAAGGTGCAAACAGCTCCGCCCAACCTTACCTGCTTACCCTTGAAGGAGCAGATACACGCAACAGTCACTTAGGTCCCTATCACCTCACCCCCGTGTGGAATGACGCATTAAAAACCTTGAAAATTGAAATCAGTAACGACCGAATCTACACCCCAGACAGCGATGTAATCACCACTATTAATCTGCCAATTGCCCTCATCAAAGATCAACTTACAACCCTCAGCAAAGAATCGCCATCCGCCAACGCATCCACCGTGGCCAAAAACACTGGCAGCATCGCCATCCGCGAATATATGATGAATCTCCACATCACCCCAAGCGATAGCTTAGCGCGCGGCCTGTTCGAAGCGCTCGTTGGCATCCACAACGAACGCAGCCAGTGCAAAGGGCGTTAACATAGTATCACACAACCTTCATACACTATTGCAGCACTAGCGCTAATAATAGCTTGTAAAAAACACGAGGAACACATGGCAAACGTATTCTGGCACAACGAAAACCCAACAGGCGATGAGAAGCTATTCGCAGAAAAGCTCGAATCCTTGGGCGCGCTAACTGTAACAAACACACAAGGGGCGCAACTGAAGGGTCCTTTTACCCTTGATATCCAGCATAACAAAGCAAAAGGGTATGCGATTCACATCACGCCACAAGGCACCAAGGAACCCATCATATTCCACATTGAAAGTGGTACGCTCGAAGAAGCCGATATCAAAGGTGTTGCAGACTATTACATAGAGCGCAAAAGACCTAACTACACACCAGACCCCGCTATCGATACAAACGACGTACGTGATTATTTTTGCCGCACATTAGGAACTGAAATACAAAATGCACTAGCATCCCGCGTAACCGACATGGGCAGCACCTCCCATTACCTCGCAAGCCGCATACTCGACATGGAAATTTCCACCCGCATGCGTATCAACGACACGCCATCCGAACGCAGCCGCGCGTAACAACTATTGCACCCCGCAATAAATAATGTATGAACACACCCAGTGAGCGGGTGTAGCTTAGTGGTAAAGTTCCAGCCTTCCAAGCTGGCCATGTGGGTTCGATTCCCATCACCCGCTCCATTCACACAACCATCATCAATCCGTCACTAAATCGTCACTAAACGCTACTACCCCTAACCTGTATCAAAGGGGAGTATAGCATGGACCTCACCAACCGCTTCAACGCCAAAACCTATTGCGGCATCGGCATAAGCATCAAAGAAACCGAGCAGGGCTATAGCATCGGCTTAGTGGATAGCTTCATCCCAACACCCGCACAAAAATCAGGAATCGAGAATGGTGATAGGCTGCTTCGCATCCAAACTCCTCGGGGCTTGGTCACCCCATCCTCAAACGAAGATTTCAACAATAATCTGCGCGGGCCCCAGGGCAGCACCGTCACACTCGAAATTCAGCGCAAACATGCAGATGCGCCTGAACTGCTAACCTTAACACGCGATGTCATCATCGTGCGCGAACGCCACACATGGCAAGGTGCCATTCCCTACCCCATCTACGATCACCCGCACCGCTGCCAGATGAACCTCAGCGCACTTCCCACCCCTGCACAATCAGCACACTCCTCACAAACGCGCGGCTAATACACAAGCAATCTTGACCAAAGATGCTAATTCGGCATAAGTTCACAGGATGAAAATCAGCAGGCGTCATTTTTTAGCCTCCGTAACAGCACTCGCTGGAGCCGCCGTCGGCGGTGCGCTACTGCAAAATCAAACCACACCCAACTATGCAGCATTAGCCGCACCCACAAGCAAGCCCTCGGGCCTGCCAAAAGGTCTGAAAATTCTCACTGCCGGTCGTGAAGCTGGGAGGTATCCCTATGCATCATCATTGTTCGATGCAAAAGAATCGGTTGTTACTGCTGTTGATGTAGATTCAGGTGCTATCACGCAACAGCTTGTCCCCGTACAAAATGCACATCACATCATTGCCCTGCCAGAGAGGGGAGAATTACTCATCCCCCCTCGCCATTTCGCAAGTATGGCGATTACAGACCTCTCCTGCCGAAAAATCATCAAGCAAGTAAGCGCACCATCAGGCTATCTATATAGTGGGCACGCCGTTGTCTTACCCAATAAAAATATAGCGATTTTTTCACTCTTCGATGAAAGTCAGAAACGCCGCAGCGTACTTGGAATTTTTGATCTGCAGTCACAAAATTTTATAGATTTAAAGCCATCAAGTGGCACCGAAGCTCACGATATGGCCTTGCTAAATAACAGCACACAACTTGCCGTCGGCCACTACGGTGTAGCAGAATATGATACAGACAGCGATAGCGCTACATCATCAAAAAAGAAACGTATTTACCCTTCACTCAGCCGATTCAACCTTGATACATTCGAAGAAATCGATTCCACAGAAGTAAAAATAAAAGGGAGGCTTTCACATGTATGCTCAGATAATAATACCCAAGTATTCGGAGTCGTAGAAAGCTACATTAACGCAACACCAAATAATCATTATTCAAAAGCCGAAATTGCGAAACGCACATCACACCTCATGGGCGAAAAACCATGGGCACTTTCCCCATATGATATACTCAACGCCGATGGCATCGCCATACCAACAGGCATGCTAGAGTTTCAAGTCGGAAAGAAAGGCTATACACACCACTTCATAAACGCGCACGTACAGCGCAGGCCTCAGAGCATTATATTCCACAAACACACGGGAAAAACCATCGCGGCCTATGTTTATTCCAGCCAGTTTATTGTGCTAAGTAAAGATGGCTCTCAAACGGCACATCCCGCACACGAAACAGCAGTTCCCTACCCCATAGGATTATCCGACATCGCAGGCACACCCTATTTCGTCGCCGCAGGAATGATGGATAATATAAGCATCATCGATGCAAGGAACATGAAACTCGTAGCACATTATCCATGCCACCTCTTCCGAAGTTCGCATACAACCATCTATCAAACATAAACAAATTGC
The DNA here is from genome assembly GCA_027489915.1 of Rickettsiales bacterium. Classification (GTDB taxonomy): domain Bacteria; phylum Pseudomonadota; class Alphaproteobacteria; order Rickettsiales; family UBA3002; genus JAIXZB01. Next base: position 3,420 of record JAIXZB010000086.1, read on the forward strand.
TCAGCTAACCTTTACTAACCCCACCTGCCATGCTACCCCATGCGCATGCATGGCGGAAAACCACATCACCATCACCACCCAGCGCAACCAGCGGCGAATGCGCAGCATCACCGCTTAATGCGCCTTGCCACCTATGCATCGGTCAGTGTTGCCATCAGCCTCATCATCGCCAAAGGCATCGTCTGGTGGGTAAGCGATTCACTCGCCATGCTCTCCTCCCTCACCGATTCTTTGTTCGATGTTGTCACTTCCATCATCAACCTGCTCGCCGTGCGCTACGCCCTCAAGCCTGCCGATGATGACCACCGCTATGGTCATTCAGGCATCGAAGACATAGCAGGGCTTGCGCAGTTCACCTTCATTGTGGGCTCCATGCTCGTCATCACCCTGCAATCGGTCGAGCGTATCTATAATCCCGAACCGCTCACGCACGAATTTTGGGGCATCGCCGTATCTGCATTTGGCGTCGTCATAACAGGTGCACTCGTCACCTTCCAAACCTATGTCGCGCGCATGACAGGTTCACTCATCATCGCCTCCGACCGCGCCCATTACGCGAGCGATATTTTCTTCAACTTAGGCGTCATGGCTGCGTTTGGCTGCTCCATGTTCTTCAACATCACCTGGGCCGATCCAGTATTTGCCATCGGCATCGCCCTCATCGTGCTCTGGGCCACGCGCGATATTGGCATCCGCGCCTTCAACAACCTAATGAACCGCGAAATGCCCGACTCCGATCGCAACCGAATCCTTGCCGCACTCGAAACCATCGAAGGCGTGCAAAGCTTCAGCAACCTCAAAACCCGCTACCTTGGCACCAAAGCCATCATTCAGGTCGATATCGCACTTAGCAGCACCCTGTCTTTCACCGAAGCCCATACCATCACCCACAATGTCGAACATACGCTAGCTGCGCTATTTTCCAGCGCAGAAGTGATGGTACACCCCGATCCATTATGATATAACCCTATTGTCACCCACACAAGGATTCGCCCATGCGTCACCCACTCGTTTCCATTTCTGTTTGCGCAATTAGCCTGTGCATGCTCAGCACCACTGCTCTGGCCGAAAAACCTGCGCGTGAGTCTATCGATATTGAAATGCCATCGGCTCCCCCCACACCACCAAAAATAGAAATGCCCAAACCGACTCCCATCCCAGACCTTTCAAAAAACATGCCCAAACCTCCCGTATTTGACCCCAACACCACACTTGTAACAGTAAATGCAAAAGGGCTGGATAAAGGCATAACGCTCGATGCATTTCTGGCCGAAGCCAAAGAAGAATTCGCCCGTCGCGACACCAACAAAGATGGCACCCTCACCACATCCGACATGCCCAAACCGCCGAAAATAAATACCAGCGCGCTCCCTGGTGGCAAGCCACCTGAGCTAATGAAGTTCACCCCACCCAAACCACCCACCTTCGAACCGCCTGCAATCCCCAAACCTCCCTCAGTAGAAGTGGTAAAACCTTAATAATTATTCGCGCCCTAAAGGTAATTTCGTGTCCAAACATTCCCATCACAGCCACGAGCATGGCAACCGCAACGGCAAACGTGGCCAGCGCGGCACCGCCAAAAACACCCAGCGCAGCGGCAGCTATTGGCTGTATGGGGCACATGCCGTCGCCTCCGCCCTCTCCAACGAACAGCGTAAAGTGCGCCGTATTTTAAGCTTACGCGACACCGCCTTCGCCTACCCACTCGAATCACACCACCCCCGCCCCGAAATTATGGAGCAAAAGGAAATGGTGCTTCTTCTCGGGCCCGATTCGGTGCATCAAGGCATCGCCATCGAAGTCGAACCGCTAGAGCAACCCTTCATCGAAGAGGTGATTCGTGGCGACAAACCCCTTATCATCCTCGATCAAGTCACCGACCCCCACAATGTCGGCGCTATCCTGCGCTCCGCCGCCGCCTTCGACGCTGCTGCCGTTATCATCCCCAAAGACCATTCCGCTGGCGAAACCGCCGTCATGGCCAAAGCGGCAAGCGGCGCGCTCGATATTGTGCCACTCGTCACCGTCACCAACTTGGCCACAGCACTGCGCGACATTCAGCAGGCAGGCTACTGGGTGGCAGGATTATCGGGCGATGCCACGCAAACCTTTGCCGAGGCAAAACTCAGCAAAAAAACCGCTCTCGTACTGGGTGCAGAAGGCAAAGGCATGCGCCGCCTCACTGCCGAAGTATGCGATATTCTTGTTAAGTTACCGATAGATAGCCGCATGGAGTCGCTCAACGTAAGTAATGCCGCCGCCATCGCGCTATTCTGCCTCTACAGCGCCTAACCTTAACATATTTGTAATATTTCTGGTGTATCCTGATGAATGAAACATCAGAGGATTCAGCATGGCTATCGACCCGAGCGCAACCACAAGCTCTGCATCCTCCACAGGTGGGCTCAGCGCAAGCGGCGCGGCAACCCCACAACCGCAAATAAATACAGCAGGCAGCGAAACCGCTACAACCCCAGATGCGGCATCACCAGACGAGACCCCAGAAGGAACCGATCGCGCTTCCACCGACACCGATACACCCGCAGAACAAGATCAACCCGCTACCGCTACCGATGCGGCAGGCGCAACACCGCCCACTACTCCTACCGAACAACCCCCAACACCCCCTGCGCAAACCCCGCCTGCAACAGCACAAACCACACCACCTCCAGCTACTCCTCCAGCAACAGCTACTCCTCCTGCCGCTGCCGCTGCAGCTACAACACCATCACCCGCAGCCCGCTCAGCAGCTGGTGGCGGAGGCGGCGCACGACGCCAACGCAGTGGCGGCGGTGGCGGTGGCGGTGGCGGCGGACAACAACGCGCAGCAGCAGGCGGAAGCGGTGGAGCGCGACGCGCACGCTCAGGCAGCAGCGCAGGAGGAAGTGGCGGAGCCACAGCAGCAACACGCACTGCAGCCGCAAGTCCAGCAACAGCACCTACCGCAGGCAACGATATCGATATTGCAGGCGACATGAATAATCCTACCATCCGCGGTGCGAGCGAAAACCTGCTCGATTGGTATAACCGCCTACCCGAAGAACAACGCGGCAACCCACCCCTCAACACCAGTGATCCTAATTTCCTGCAAGACCCAAACAATCGCCGCGCCCTGCTCGATAAATTCAGAGAACAACACAACGCCAACAACCCCGATAATCCGCTTCCAACCAACTCGCCAGGCCGCATCGATGCTGCCACCCAGCGCGCTATCGATGGCACACGTACGCAAGCCACAGGCCGCACAAACGAACCAGCGCAACAGCCCGCTACAGCCTCGCCCCAAGGCCCAAGCGCAGCATTCGATGGGCTTCAACTTCCCACAAACCTCCCATCAAACATCAGCGGCGGCGCCAATTTCTCTACCGCAAGCCTCGGCGATTTCAGCCCCGCAGGCCCCTCCTCAGGAATAGGGCGTAGCGGTGGTCATGGAATGGGCTAATACAGCAACCTCATCCACGTAGTTTTTACATCACACTAATGCGCCCGCATTCATAAAATTGTAACACATACCTGTCACACTACACTCTATGTCAGACATAGGTTTTTACAGATTCACAACCCCCTACCGAAGCGCAAATGGCGCGGTTACAGGTGTGCGCGTATTTCCGCCCACGCAGTCGTCAGGATGGTTTGGTAATTCCGCATCCACCCTTCCCGAAGCAAGCGTCAACATATTACGCCAGTTGCATCCCGATATCCGTAACGCCGCCGCCCGCGCACTCGAATCCATACAAAGCAACAACATCGAAGCAAGCATTGCACTCGCTCCCGCCCGCCCCAATGATGTATTAGCCAGCGATAGGTTGGCATTCACCGTTCGCGGCACAACACCAGAAGCAAACGCAGCCATCCGCACAGCACTGGAGGCACAAGGCCTCACAGCAGGCACAAGTGGCCGCTTCCAAAGCAATCCCGATAATGAAGTTCCTGCTATCGCCGCCATGCCAACCATCCAAGGCCGCGACGGCGTTAACTACCGCGTTATACCGGGTGGCACAGTCTGGACACGCAGCGCAGGTGCCCCCCAATTTGCCGCTCAGGTAAGCGAACAAATTACACGCACTTTCGGCAATACCAACACCCCAGGCCGCGCTCTAGCACTGGATACATTACCAACTCCCAGCACCCAAGTAACACCCTCCTCTCCTGCAACACAGCAAGCAGCTGCAATAAGCACACGCCCCCTCATCGTGCTCGACCCGGGTCACGGGCAGTACCGTTCCGTCAATCCACACACAGGCGCTATCGTATCGCGTGGCCCACAAGGCAACGGCGTCATCAACGATACAGGAGCCGTCCACCGCGAAACAGGCATCACCGAAGTACAGGTGAACGATGCTATGACAGCACGCATTGCACTTTCCATGCGCGCTAAAAATTACGATGTGCAGCTCACGCGCCGTATCGACACCAACAGTCCCATGCTGCGCGATATTTCCGCAAGCGATCGCGATTACCTTACCCAACTCAGCAATCGCGCGCCCGAAATACTTCCCGATCGCTTCAATACCCGTATCGAAACAGGTGCAGGCCGCAAAGCATTACACCTCTCCGTCCATGCAAATGCTGGCGCAAGCCCCGCCCAGCGTGGCATCGAATTTTACACCCACGACGATCACCGCGCAGGCGATGCCTCAACCCGCCTTGCAAGCGAATTACGCGGTGAATTCCAACGTGGCGGGTTACTCAATACCAATCAACCGCTCACCTCACTCAACACCGGAATTCTTCCTCCTGGCCCCTATGATGGTGTCAACCGCGCCCTACGTAACAATGGCAGCGCCGACCGTCACGTTGTGCGTGGCCTCGGCACAGGCGTTGGTGCCGCCGTAGCCGAACTTGGCTACATGACCAATCCACAAGATTTCACCCGCCTCACCACCCCACAAGGGCAAAAGCAAATCGCCGAGATGGTGGCAAACGCCACCGATCGTTTCCAACAATCACGAGGGCAGACCATGGCACCCCAGCAGCAAGCACCAAGCAGACAAGCAGCTGCAACTCCAACGCCTGCACCCGCAGCAGCAGGATCCATTCCCAGAATAACAGACGATATAACCCAACCACATGTTGCGCAAACATTGCCGCGTCTACGCGCCTGGCACAGCGCTCTCCCTGCCGAACGTCAAAATACAGCGTTCAACACCCAAGATCCAAACTACTTCCAAAACCCCGCGCACCGCGAAGCGTTGCTCATGCATTTCAAAAACGATCAGAACAGAACGGCAAATGCAGGATTTGCAGTAACAGATACAAATCAGCAAACCGCTCTTGGGCCTAAAACCTACGCAGCGCTAACTGCCGTCGAAGCAGCGCGCGCGCAAGCAACAACAGCTGGGCAATCACCCACCGCACCCTCAGCAGCACAAACACCTGCAGCCTCCGCCCCCGTTGCTGGCAGACCAGCAACTCCCTCGGCTCCTGCTCCTGCCGCTACTGCACCTGCTGCCCCTACATCCGCACCTGTTGCCCCTATCCGCCCCTCCATGCCCGATGTATCAGGGCTAGTATCGCGCCCTACAGGCCGCACCACACCCGAACAGCGCGCCGAACGCCACACCGAAAATGGCCTTCGTGTGCTTGGCATCACCAGCGAAGGCATGGACGCCCAACAGCGCGCCACCGCCCTCAAACAATACGCAACACAAGCAGGCCTGCCCGAAGGTGCAACCCCAGCCCAAATCCGCGAACAGGTGGGCAAAGACATCCGCACCTTGCAAACCGCTCTACGCGATGCTTCGCGCGACACTCCAGGTAAATACGATTTAGGCAGATACGGCTCCGCGCGCGATGGTATCGACGGCATCGCCGGCGCTCAAACCAACGGCGCATTACGTCGTTTCATCACAGATAATCCAGGTCAAACCGCCCTAACATTAGTGCGTCCAGCCACTGCAGCACCAATACCTGCTGCAGCCGCAGCAGAACCTGCTACACCAACACCCGCACCCACTCCTCCTGCTGCACCTATTGCACCAGCGCCAACACCCGCTCCTGCTGCAACCACCCCCTCTGCGCAAGATCCTGTGGCAGCTACACCACCAACTCCTCCTGCAACAGCATCTAATACACCCGTAGCGTTCGATGCCCTTATCACCAGAATGGGCTCTCCATCAGGAAGAAATAATCCATTACTGAATCTACGCAATTATCAGCAACCAGACCCTGCCTCCATCATCACGGGCTCCTCATCAGAGCCAGACATGGGCAGCAAATTGCGTGCAGCAGGAGTAGTCCCTGCCCCTACACTCCAAGACATGCACAGAGCCCTTGGCTTTACGCCCACGCAACCAACATCTCCACGCTCCGATATTCCCGCAGATGCGAATAATGCCGAGCGCGAAGCAGTATCTGCAACAAGTGGCACGCAACGTCTTTCATTCGTCAATACCGAAACGGTTGGCGCAAGCATTGCGCATAACGGCAAAGCGCAGCAAGATAAAACCACTGCACTCAGCTAAAATCGCAAGCTAAACCCGCAAGCTGATAACAAAACTGCTTTATCAATCCACCAATGCGCGCTAATCACGTTGCATGGTTGCATTACTCACTCTCGCCGAACAGTTTTTATCGCTCGCCACCCACGCTGGGGCCGAAGCGGCCGATGTACTCGCCGTACATTCCACCGATATCAATTGCTCCATCCGTAAATCCATCCCCGAAACACTGGAACGCTCCGAATCCACAGGCCTCGGCCTGCGCGTATTCATCGGTAAATCCTACGCCAATGTTTCCACCTCCAACCTCAGCCGTAACAACCTGCAAACCTTGGCCGAAACCGCAGTCGCCATCGCCCGCGCTGCACCGCCCGATGCATTCGCAAGTCTCGCTCCCGAAAATCGCTTAGCGCGCACCATCCCAAACCTCGATATATTCGATGCATCCGAGCCCACACTCGAACAGCTCCAGCAGCAATGCCGCGAAGCCGAAGCAGCAGGCACCGCACATGCAGGCATCACCAATTCCGAAGGTGCCGACGCAGGCTACAGCGCCCACCGCACTGCCCTCATCACCAGCCACGGATTTTCAGGCGAAACCCAAAGTTCATACCGCAGCCTCTCCTTATCCCTCATCGCAGGCAATGGTGCCGATATGCAGCGCGATTACGCCTACTCCACCGCCCGTCACGGTAGCGATCTCAAAACCCCCGCGCAGATTGGCAACGAAGCTGCAACGCGTACCCTAGCGCGCATGCACCCGCGCAAAATCAGCAGCCTCAAATGCCCTCTAGTATTCGACCCTCGCGTCGCACGCTCGCTCGTTGCATCCTTCATCAGCGCCATCAATGGCGCAAGCATTGCACGTGGCACTTCGTTCTTGAAAGATGCCATGGGCACGCAACTATTCAATCCCACCATCACCATCAGCGACAATGCGCTATTACCTCGCGGCCTCAGCAGCAAAGCGTTCGATGGCGAAGGGGTGGCAACCGCCCCCCTCACCCTCATCGAAAACGGCATCCTCACAAACTGGCTGCTCGATACCAGAAGCGCCGCCCAGCTTGGGCTTTCCACCACCGGCCACGCATCGCGTGGCCTTGGCAGTGCCCCAAGCCCCAGCTCCACCAACGTCGTGCTGCATAATGGTAATGTCACACCCGATGCACTGATGAGCGACATAAGCGAAGGCATCTACATTACCGAAGCCTTCGGCATGGGCGTCAACCTCATCACAGGCGACTACAGCCAAGGCGCGTCTGGCTTCATGATACGCAATGGAGCGCGCGCTGAAGCCGTGAGCGAAATCACCATCGCTGGCAATTTGCGCAGCATGTTTCAAACCTTGACTGCCGCAAATAACCTCGCCTTCGAATCCAGCATCAACAGCCCCACCCTTCGCATCGAAGGCATGACCATAGCGGGGGCATAATGAAAAATTCATCCAGCAACCGCATCATCAAGCGCCTCGCGCGCGATTATATTTTTCATTACCGCCCCTACCTCATCGGCGCCATCATCTGCATGGTATTCGCTGCCTCGATGACCGCCCTCAACGCCTACATGATAAAACCCGTACTCGATGAAATCTTCGTCGAGAAAAACCAGTCCATGCTCACCCTTGTGCCACTTGGCATCTTAGTCATCGCCATTATAGGTGGCCTCGCCGATTATGGCCAATCCATGCTACTGCGTTATGTCGGCCAGAAAGTCGTATCCGACATGCAGTGCGATTTATTCTCGCACCTCATGCATGCCGATCTATCCACCTTCCACGACCAATCCTCAGGCCGTCTCGTCTCGCGCTTCACCAACGACATCCAGCTTTTGCGCATGACAGCATCCAACGTGCTGGTGGGGTTTGCCAAAGAACTTCTCACCCTCATTTTCCTGCTTGGCGTCATGTTCTATCAAAGCTGGCAGCTCTCGCTCATCGCCTTTGTGGTGCTGGTATTTGGTGTGTTTCCCATCATCCGCTTTGGCAAGCGTATGCGCAAAGTCGCCGATGCCACGCAGTCCTCGCTTGGCGATTTCACCCAGCAGCTCGATGAAACATTTTTGAACGTGCGCGTGGTCAAAGCTTACGGGCGCGAAACATTTGAAACCGAGCGCGTACGCACACAAGTGCGCAGCCTGCACAAGCTCTACATGAAAGCCGCCAAAGTCAGTGCCGCCATTGGCCCCATCATGGCCATGGTGGGCTCTATCGCCATCGCCATCATCATCTGGTATGGCGGGATGGAAGTCATCAAAGGCACCACCACACCAGGTGCGTTTTTCTCCTTCATCACCGCCATGATAATGGCATATCGCCCTGTCAAAGTCGTCGCCTCACTCAATACGCAAATGCAAGAAGGCATCGCTGCCAGCGCCCGCTTCTATAGCGCGATGGACGACAAAGCAAAAATCTATGACCGCGAAGGCGCCAAGCCATTAGCACTCGAGCATGGCCGAATCGTGTTCGATGAAGTCACCTTCCACTATAACAGCGAAAACACTGCCGAACATGCGGCTGGCATCAGCGGTCTTTCTTTCACGGTTCCCGCAGGCGCCACCGTTGCACTTGTTGGCCCCTCAGGCGGCGGCAAATCCACCATCATGAATCTGCTGCTGCGTTTTTACGAACCCCAATCAGGCCGCATCACCATCGATGGTCAAGACATCACCCACACCACCTTGCAATCACTGCGCGGCGTCACCGCACTTGTCTCACAGGAAGTGGTATTATTCGATGACACCGTGCGCGCCAATCTGGCATATGGCAAAATGAACGCCACCGAGTCCGATATCATCGAAGCGGCACAACAAGCCCATGCACATGAATTCATCACGGGCCTGCCGCAAGGATACGACACCATCATCGGCCCCGCAGGGGTGAAGCTCTCTGGCGGTCAGCGCCAGCGCCTTTCCATCGCGCGTGCCATTCTTAAAAACGCACCGATTTTATTACTCGATGAAGCAACAAGCGCGCTCGATAACGAATCCGAACGCGCCGTGCAGCGCGCCCTAAATTCACTCATGAAAGGCCGCACCACCTTGGTAATTGCACACCGCTTATCCACCATCCAGTATGCCTCCTCAATCATAGTGCTCGAACATGGCCGCCTGTGCGAACACGGCACCCACGAAGAATTGCTGAATAAAAAAGGCGTCTATTACCGCCTGCATTCCACCGAATTTTCGACCCCTTAATCCATGCGCACCAAACCCTACCGCCCACCACTGCGTAAACGGCTGCTGAAACATCCCATCATCAGCACATCCATCACCTTTGTACTCTACACCATCATTCGCCTGATATTTCTGTTACAACGCAGAAGCATCCTTATCCATCCAAGCTCCACTCAAGCAATGGCTGGAAATCACAATGCCATATTCTGTTTCTGGCATGGCCGCATGTTGTTTATGCCTTTCATCAAACCATCATCGCGCAAAATGATTGCCCTCATCTCCCGCCACGGCGATGGAGGATTCCTCGCCACCATGCTCAGCTGGTTCGGTGTCGGAACAGTGCGCGGCTCTAGCTCCAAAGGCGGTGCTACCGCCCTGCGCGAATTGCTCGATATCACCGAAGCAGGCCACAATATCGGCATCACACCCGATGGTCCACGCGGCCCCCATCAGGTCGCAGCCATAGGTGCGGTGTGGCTTGCCGCACAATCAGGTTTGCCCATCATTCCCGTCAGCGCCAGCTGCACACGCCGCCGTCATACAAAAAGTTGGGATGCATTCACCCTTCCTCTTCCCTTTGGCCACATCTTCTGCGAAGTAGGAGAGGCCATGATGATAGATAAAAATAACACCGACGAAATGCTCGAATCGCAGCGCGCAGAATTGCAGCGCCGCCTTATTGCACTAACCGTTGCGTGCGATGCAAGGGCATCGTCATGAGCACAGAGCGCAATCCCCTCATCCTCCGCACCCTGCGCAGCCTCACCACGGCAGCCACACCTGCAGTCAAACTGCTGCTCAAACTCCGCACCATGCGTGGTAAAGAAGATGCCTACCGCATGAATGAACGCTTGGGCTTCCCCGTGCTTGCAAGGCCCACTGGCACCCTCATCTGGTGCCATGCCGCAAGTGTGGGCGAAATGATGTCAGCGCTGCATCTGCTGCGCGCACTTCGCACCCAACGGCCAGACATCACCATCATGCTCACCACTGGCACCGTCACCTCAGCGCGCATGGCCGCACAAAAGCTCTCCGCAGGCATGTTCCATCAATTCATCCCCGTCGATGTGCCAAACGCCGCCGAGCGATTCCTAAACCACTGGAAACCCGATATGGTACTCTGGATGGAATCCGAACTCTGGCCACATCTCATCACTGGCATCGGCGCGCGCGGCATTCCTCTGGTGCTGCTCAATGGCCGCATATCCGAACGGTCTGCCCGCAGTTGGCGCCGCTACCCACGCCTGCGCCGCGCTTTGTTTTCCTGCTTCACGCACATATACGCTGGCAGCCTACGCGATACCGAACGTTTCGGCGCACTCGGCGCGCATCAGGTGCAATGGGTCGGCAACCTCAAATACGATGCTCCCGCACTCGCTGCCGAAACCAGCACCTTAAGCGGTCTCTCCTCGTTGTTCGGCCAGCGCACCGTCTGGTGCGCCGCCTCCACCCACGAAGGCGAAGAACTCATGATAGCCGAAGCGCACCGCATCATCGCCGAAACCATTCCCGATCTGCTCACCGTCATCGCCCCACGCCACCCAGGTCGCGGGCCCGACATCGCACGCAAAATCGAAGCCGCAGGCCTAAGTGTCGCCCGCAGATCCGAAGGCATGGGACCAAGCGCCAGCACCTCCATTTTCCTGGCCGACACTATGGGCGAACTCGGCAACCTCTTTCGCCTGTGCGAAGTGGTGTTTGTCGGTGGTTCACTGGTCAAACGCGGTGGCCACAACCTCATCGAACCCGCACGCCTCAACTGCGCCCTCATCACAGGGCCGCATATGTTTAACTTCACCGATATCTACAACGATTTCGTAAATGCGGGCGCCATCGAAACAGTGAGTGATGTGTCATCCCTCGCCCGCAGCGTATCACGCCTTCTCACCGATGCCGATCTGCGCACCGAACGTGTGAACGCCGCATCTACCGTCGTCTCCAGCGAATCAGGTGCTACCCGCACCATCCTCAAATCGCTGCTGCATCTCATGGAACCGCAGGAGATAGCCGCATGAAATTACGCCTCACTCCTCCCGCCTTCTGGCACAAACCCACCTTGCTCGGAAATTGCCTCGCCCCAATCGGCAATCTCTACGGCGCCTTCAGCGCCCTGCTGCAATCGCAAACCGTTCCGTTTCGCCCCAGCATTCCTGTCATCTGTGTCGGCAACGCCACTCTGGGTGGTGCAGGCAAAACCCCCATCACATTAGCGCTCACCGCCTTGCTGCAACGCTTGAGCGAAACCCCACACATCCTAAGCCGTGGCTACGGAGCAGAAATTATCAGCACCGTGCGCGTGAACCTGCAAACAGATACACCGCAAACCGTCGGCGATGAACCCTTGCTCCTCGCCCGCGCAGCGCCCACATGGGCCAACCCCAACCGAGGCGCTTCCGCTCGCCTCGCCATGATGGAAGATGCATCCTTGCTTCTGCTCGATGATGGGCTGCAACATGGTGGCATCACGCGCGATACCAGCTTCCTCGTTATCGATACCGATTATGGGCTAGGCAACGGCCATATCATCCCCGCAGGGCCGCTTCGCGAAAAGCTTGAATCCGTGCTCGAAAAATCCCACGCCATCATCGCACTGGGGCACGCACCTCTCGCACTTCCACTCCCGCACACACTGCCCGTATTCAAGGCAAAAACCATTCCTTCCCCCGCGTGGGAATCCATGCGCAACCAGTATGTGTTTGCCTTCTCGGGCTTAGCGAATAACGAAAAGTTTTTCCGTATGTGCAAATCCTTAGGGATGCATGTGGTCGATAGTGCAGGCTTCCCCGATCACCACCCCTACACCCGCGCCGATGTGAAACTTCTCCTCCACCGCGCCCACCTGCTCGGCGCAACACCTGTGACCACCGAAAAAGATGCCGTCAAACTCACCGAAGCCGAGCGCGAAACAAAAGTCGTCCTCCCCATCACCATCG
>JAIXZB010000066.1 GCA_027489915.1 Rickettsiales bacterium
AGCTACCAAGCAGCGCACCTTGGTCTATGCGCATTTGTGCAATTGCCTCATCCGCTGCAGGGCCATATTGCGTACGCAGCCCACTCATCGCCGCATCAAGTATTGCAATCTCCTGAGAAATACACGCCGACAACTCGCGCTTAGCCGCCTCACTCGCATCCTCTTGGGCGTCTGATCTCACCGCCCAAAGCGCGGCCTGCACAGAATTCGGAATGACTATAGAGGCTTGATTCATACCCTCATACTACTCACGAACTATGACAGTTCTGTGACAAACACATGACATTACAATAAAAAAGGGCGACCAAAAGCCGCCCTTTTTCAAATTATTTCTACGAGGATTGGGCTTAGCCCAACTACAGCAGCTTCTATATCCCCCGCTTCAAAGTACACTGAGCAAAGCGAAGGACTTTGAAGCGAAAGTTATGCCGCCTCGCCGCTTTCAGTCGCAGCAATCGCAGGTTTGCGTTGTGCTTCAATCGCCGTGTCGCGCTCTTTCGCCACACGTTTCATGCGCGCAATCGCAGCACCCGTTCCTGCCGGAATCAGGCGGCCCACAATCACGTTTTCCTTCAGACCCTGCAATGTATCCACCTTGCCAGCAACGGCTGCCTCGGTAAGTACGCGCGTGGTTTCTTGGAACGACGCTGCCGAAATAAACGAACGTGTCTGCAAGCTGGCTTTCGTAATCCCCTGCAATACAGGCGATGCCACAGCCGTGCGGAATCCTTCCGCCGCCGCTTTGTCATTCACCAGCTGGAACTCGTCTTTATCAACAATCTCGCCCTCGAGGAAGGTCGTCTCGCCGCTTGCGGTGATTTCCACCTTCTGCAGCATCTGACGAATAATCACTTCGATATGCTTGTCGTTAATGGTCACGCCCTGCAAACGGTACACCGACTGCACTTCGTTCACCATGTAATTGGCAAGCGCCTCAACACCCATCACGCGCAAAATATCGTGCGGCACAGGGTTGCCATCCATCAGCAAATCACCTTTTTGCACAAAGTCGCCTTCATGCACGGTAATGTGTTTGCCTTTCGGAATCATGTACTCAATTGGCTCAATATCTGCATCTTTCGAGCGCACAATCAGGCGGCGTTTGGCTTTATAGTCCTTACCAAATTCCACGTAACCTTCAGCTTCCGAAATAATCGCATGGTCTTTTGGTTTGCGTGCTTCGAACAATTCCGCAACCCGTGGCAGACCACCCGTAATATCACGTGTTTTGCTGCTCTCACGCGGAATACGTGCAAGCACATCACCTGCATGCACTTCTTGGCCATCTTCCACGCTCAAAATCGCATCCACTGGCAAGAAGTAACGTGCTTCCAACCCGTTCGCCAAGGTCACAAGTTCGCCCTTCTTATCACGCAGCGCAATACGCGGTTTCAAATCCGCACCACGTGTTTGCTGACGGAAATCGATAACCTTTTTGTTGGTGATACCGGTTGCTTCATCCATCACTTCGCTTAAGCTCAAGCCCTGCACAAGGTCAATGAAGTTCGCAATACCCGAACGCTCCGTGATGATAGGAATCGTGTATGGATCCCACTCGACCATCTTCTGGCCTTTCTTCACTTTAGCGCCTTCTTCCATCAGCAAGCGCGCACCGTATGGCACTTTATGGCGCGCTTTCTCACGGCCATTTTCATCACGCAATACCAGCTCGCATGTGCGGCTCATCACCACAGGGCGGCCTTTGCTATCTTTCACAACGTTCTTGTTGGAAAGTTCAATAAGCGCGTCGTGGCTTGCTTCAATGTTGCTCTGCTCTGCACCACGCTGCGCTGCACCACCAATGTGGAACGTACGCATCGTAAGCTGCGTGCCTGGCTCACCAATCGATTGCGCAGCAATAACACCCACCGCTTCACCCATATTCACAGGCGTTCCACGTGCAAGGTCACGGCCATAACATTTCGCGCATACACCAATTTCCGTAGCGCATGTCAGCACCGAACGAATCAGCATGCTCTCAACACCCGCCTCGTCAATCAGCTCAACAAGCTTCTCGTCTACCAATTGGCCAGCTTTCACCAGCAGCTTCTCAGTCACAGGGTGGAATACATCCTTCGCACTGGTACGGCCCAGGATTTTATCTCCCAGTGGCACCACAATATCACCGCCTTCAATCACGGCTTTGGCAACGATACCGTTCGTTGTGCCGCAATCTTCTTCAATGATAATGCAATCTTGCGATACATCCACCAAACGGCGTGTGAGGTATCCCGAGTTCGCTGTCTTAAGCGCCGTATCCGCCAAGCCCTTACGCGCACCGTGCGAAGAGTTGAAGTATTCAAGTACGGTAAGACCCTCTTTGAAGTTTGAAATAATCGGTGTTTCAATAATCTCACCCGATGGTTTCGCCATCAAACCGCGCATACCCGAAAGCTGCTTCATTTGTGCAGCAGAACCACGCGCACCAGAGTGTGCCATCATGTAAATCGAATTGATTTTACTGGCGGTACGCTTGCCTTCTTCGTTACCGATAGATGAAATCTGTTTCATCATATCATGTGCAACCCTCTCGGTGCAATGCGACCAAGCATCGATTACCTTGTTGTATTTCTCACCCGAGGTAATCAGACCATCCGAATATTGCTGTTCGAACTGTTTCACTTCCTTGAGTGTATCACCAATATGCTTGTCTTTCGTGGTAGGCACGATCATGTCGTCCTTACCAAACGAAATCCCTGCTCGTGCTGCATGACCGTAACCCAGAGCCATGATCTTATCGGCAAAAATCACCGCTTCCTTCTGACCACAATGACGGTACACATCGTCAATCAGCCCCGATACATCTTTCTTCGTCAGCAAGCGGTTAAAATTCTTATACGAAAGCATTGGATGTTTAGGGAAGAACTGGCCAATCAGCATACGCCCAGCAGTCGTATCAATCAGCTCAATGCTTGGCTTGTTGTTTGCGTCTAACCCATGGTAACGGGTTTTGATTTTGCTATGCAGCGTGATTGCTTTCGTCTCAAGCGCCATCAAAATTTCGTTGAGGTCACTGAACACCATGCCCTCACCCTTAGCACCATCGCTTTCAAGCGATAGGTAGTAAAGACCAAGTACAATATCTTGGCTTGGTACAATGATAGGCTTGCCGTTTGCAGGCGACAAAATGTTGTTCGTCGACATCATCAGCACGCGAGATTCAAGCTGCGATTCCACCGAAAGCGGAACGTGCACAGCCATCTGGTCACCGTCAAAGTCAGCGTTGAATGCCGCGCACACAAGTGGGTGCAACTGAATTGCTTTGCCTTCAATGAGCACAGGCTCAAACGCCTGAATACCTAAGCGGTGCAGCGTTGGTGCGCGGTTGAGTAACACTGGGTGCTCACGCACCACTTCTGCCAAAATATCCCACACTTCAGGGCGCTCGGTTTCCACCATGCGCTTCGCTGCTTTCAGCGTGGTTGCGATGCCGTAAAGTTCCAGCTTCGCGTAAATGAACGGCTTAAACAATTCCAGCGCCATTTTCTTCGGCAAACCGCACTGATGCAGGCGAAGCTCAGGCCCGACCACAATCACCGAACGGCCCGAATAATCCACGCGCTTACCGAGCAAGTTCTGACGGAAGCGCCCTTGCTTACCCGTGAGCATGTCGGAAAGCGATGTGAGTGGGCGCTGGTTGGTACCCGTAATCACGCGGCCACGGCGGCCATTATCAAACAGCGCA
>JAIXZB010000202.1 GCA_027489915.1 Rickettsiales bacterium
CATGGATTCAACAAATTTTTTCGAGAGTGGCAGGCCAAGCCCCGTGCCTTCGAAGCGACGCGAGAGGGCAGAATCAACCTGCACGAACGGCATCATTACACGCGAGATGTCTTTGGGCGCAATGCCGATGCCGGTGTCTTTGACTTCAAAAATAATGTCTTTGGTCATCACATCTTCCCATGCGGAGATGCGCACTTCGCCACCTGCTGGGGTGAATTTCACCGCGTTGCTGAGTAGGTTGAGTAGCACCTGCTTGAGCTTTTTGATGTCGGTGGTGATAACGATGGATTCTTTCGGCAGGTTTTCAACCAGCGTCACCTGTGCGCCTTCTGCGCGAGGCAGCACCATGCGCATGGAGTTGCGGATGAGCTTGAGTAAATCGGCATCGGAATATTCGATTTGCAGCTTGCCTGCTTCGGCTTTGGAATAATCAAGAATATCGTTGATGAGTGCGAGCAGGTGTTTACCCGAGCCGTGAATATCATCGATGTATTCCTGATGCTGTTTCATCAGGCCACCGCGCCCTTCGGTTTTGATGATTTCAGAAAAACCAATGATGGCGTTAAGCGGCGTACGCAGCTCATGGCTGATACTGGCAAGGAACATCGATTTATCGCGGCTTTGCGCTTCAGCAGCAGCGGCGGCGGCGGTGAGCTCTAGATTCACTTCGTGCTGTTTGGAGATGATTCCCTCAGCGCGGCTTACAGTGTAGATAACGACAGAGCCAATCACCACAAACATGGCAATCGCGAAGCCACTGAATATCCAGCGGTAGACATTGATTTCTTTCACTGCCGCCGTAAGGTCTGAAATGGCCTCGACATAGACTTCGGGCGCACAATTTGTTGCATTGTAAGCACGGATACAGCCAATGACTTTTTCGCCGTTCGCATCGGCGCGTGGAATGGGAATGACCGACTGATAGAGCTTGGCCGCAACCCCGCTTGCATCGTAGGCGATGATACTACGTTTAGTGGCCAAACCCTTCTTAACCGATTCAATATCGCTTACATCTACGGTGTTTCCGGTGGTTGTTGTCCAGGTTTTGGTGTTGCTGACGGCGAGGGGATAGGACTGTCCATCTTTAAGAGCAAATAAACGTAGGCGTTCGGAGGGGTATTGTGACAGATATTGCGCTGATTCCGAAGGGAATTTGCTGCTGTCAGGCCTCACTTCCACAAGCCCTTGTGGTGTCATAACCGTGGGATAGGTGAGTGGGGCGTAGCGCCGCCAGAAACCAGAAGCGATGGTATGGGCAATAACGGTATGTTCTTCGAACTTTGCAGTATAGAGCTTATCTTTCGCTTTTGCTGCAAATACCCCTGCCAGCACGCATGAAGCGATGCTGCCAACGATAACGCAAAGCAATGCAATATAGCGAACAGACGTGAACATAGGCTAGTTGTACCAGCTAGATGGTATATTTCAAAGGCTTATTCATAGTTTTCCGTTTATAAAATGGCAGTTTACGCCCCCCAGTGGGCGAAATACACGGTCTTTTAGGTGCATAAACCGCTCAACTCGCTCTTGACAAGTGCGGTGCTCACAGCTAACACACGCCACGCATTAATAACTTACCCACAAAGAGGGCGACATGAAACGCACCTATCAACCAAGCAAAATCATCCGCAAGCGCCGCCACGGATTCCGTGCGCGTATGGCAACCGTGGGTGGCCGTAAAGTCATCGCGAACAAGCGCGCCAAGGGCCGTAAAACACTGAGCGCATAAGTTCTGCGCGCCTGTGTTGCCGCCTAATTTCTAGGCCATGAGGGCAGCCGTGAGCGATATTTCCTTTGCAATGCTAACCAAACGCGCAGATTTTTTGCGTGTACAGGCATGTCCGCGCGTTGGCACACAAACCCTTGTGCTGCATGCCCGCTCCAATGCAGAATTGGCGGGTAACACCAGCCGTATTGGCTACACAGTGACCAAGCGCTGTGGCGGTGCGGTTGAGCGCAACCGTATCAAGCGCAGGCTGCGTGCTGCTGCACGGCAGGTGCTGTGCGCTGAGGGCAAATCCTGCACCGATTATGTACTGATAGGCAAAACAGCAACGCTCGATGCCCCATACGCTCACATTCTGCGCGATATGGGCTATGCTGTGCGCAAGCTGGCAGCCGCAGCAGGGATGGCATCATGAGCTGGGTGCTGATTGTATTGGTGCGATGCTATCAATACGTAATTTCTCCGCTTATGCCTGCGCGCTGCCGTTTCCTTCCCACCTGCTCTGCCTATGCTATTGAAGCGGTAAAGATGCATGGGGCTTGCGCAGGCGGATGGCTTGCCCTACAACGCCTTCTTCGTTGCCACCCATGGGGTGGTAGCGGAGTCGATCCTGTTCCACCTCTCAACCCCTCGCATTGCACACATCATGACCACGAATCCACACGCTCCTGACACCCGCAACCTGATTATTGCTCTCGTGCTTGGCACGGTGGTAATGGCAGGCTGGCAGTTTTTTGAGGAATAGCCTCGCGTGTAGGCGCAACGTATTGCGCTTGAAGAACAACGCGCCAAAGAAGCAAAAAAAGCAGCCCTAGCCCCCGCAGGTGAGGTGCATAGCGATGCTGGTGTTGTGAGTGCGGCAACCACGAAATCGCGCGAAGCTATTGTTGAGAGCAATGCAGCGGAGCGCATTAAAATTCGATCAGGCACATTGCATGGAACCCTTTCGCTTGTGGGAAGCCGCATTGATGATTTGACGCTTGCGCAGTACCGCGAGACGATTGACAAGAAAAGCCCTGAAGTAGTGCTGCTCTCGCCCGCAGGTGTACAGGCCAGTTATTTTGCTGAATTCGGCTGGTTGGGATCAGACACAGCACAAGATGTGCCCAACAGTAAAACCCGTTGGCAGGCAGATGGCGAGACACTCACCCCAAATGCACCTGTGACGCTGAGCTGGAAAAATAAAGCAGGGCTTGTGTTTGAGAAGAAAATCAGCCTTGATAAGGATTATCTTTTTACGCTTGAGAATACGGTAAAAAATACCTCGGATACGCCTGTAACCTTGTATCCCTACGGTCGTATTCAGCGTAACTATAATGAAACGGGATCCCAACATTTTGCGATCATGCATGAAGGGCCACTTGCGGTGCTGAATAATACGCTTAGTGAGGTGAGCTACAAAACCATGCGTGAAGATGGGCCGCAGAAAACGGAGCACACCAAAGGTTGGCTAGGACTTGCCGATAAATACTGGTTAACCGCCATGGTGCCCGATAAAGGATATAGCTTCGATGCGACCATGAAGTTGATTCCCCAAGCAGGTATTGACCCTGAAACACAGGCGGCGAATTATCAGGTCGATTACCGCGCCGAAGCGGTGGTGATTGAAGCGGGGCAGTCAGTAACTCTCACCAACCATTTATTTGCAGGGGCCAAAAAAGTAAGCGTGCTGGATGATTACCGCGACCGCATGGGCTTTGCGCTGTTTGACCGCGCGGTGGATTTTGGTGTGCTCTATTTCTTGACCAAACCTATCTTTTTACTGCTCGATTTTCTCTACGGATTCCTCGGTAATTTCGGTGTGGCGATTCTGATTCTTACCGTCATCATCAAAGCGATTATGTTTCCGCTGGCGAATAAATCCTACACCGCAATGAGCCAGATGAAAATCCTGATGCCGAAAATCAAGGAGATTCAGGAACGTTTCAAAACCGATAAACTGAAGATGAACACCGAAATCATGGAGTTGTATAAGCGCGAGAAGGTGAACCCCATTTCAGGCTGCTTACCCGTTATCATTCAGATCCCAGTGTTCTTTGCGCTGTATAAAGTATTGTTCGTGACGATTGAAATGCGCCATGCACCCTTCTTTGGTTGGGTGAAGGATTTATCCGCACCCGATCCAACCAACCTATTCACGCTGTTTGGCCTGATTCCGTGGGATGCACCGAATATACTGCATTTGGGTATCTGGCCGATTATTATGTGTGCGACCATGGTGATTCAGCAGCGCCTGAACCCTAAACCCACCGATGAAATTCAGGCCAAAGTCATGGCATGGATGCCGTATATGTTCCTGTTTCTGTTTGCCGGATTCCCTGCCGGGTTGGTGGTGTACTGGGCGTGGAACAATACGCTCTCGATTGCGCAGCAGCGTTTCGTCCAGTGGAAACTGGAAACGAAAGCGAAGCGGTAATGGCAGCAGATAACGGACAGAAACCGAAATATCCGTTATTCTCGCGCGAGTGCAGTTTTGTGGCAGGAGTGGCGCATTGGGAGGCGATGCCTGCGGATGAGTTGCTGAAACATTTGCCCGAAATCGCGTTTTGCGGACGCTCGAATGTGGGCAAATCAAGCCTGGTGAATGCA
>JAIXZB010000121.1 GCA_027489915.1 Rickettsiales bacterium
CTTGCTTGTAACCAATCGTATTCACGTTCGCGATGTTGTCCGAGATAACACCAATCTTGCTCGATTGTGCACGTAGGCCCGAAACACCTCCGAATAATGCTCCATAAAGACTCATAGCTTCCTCCTGTTTTTTGCAAGACTCACTTGCATGATTTGTCCGTCAAAATTACATTTGCAACAACCGTGCCAACTACCGTTTATGCATCCTCATCCGCGGGTTGCGAGATAATAGGCGTCGCTTCGCGCACTGCCACAATGTCATCAAAATCCACCGTCACATCACCCACAGTGACCTTTATAGTTCCGTCCTTGCCAGTCTCTACCGTGTTCACAATTCCAACAGCATATGTGCTCGCCACCATATCCCCACCAGTGGCATTTTTTGCCTTAATGGAAATCGTATAATTGCCTGCAGGCATCGTATCACCGTTGAAGCTATTTTTGCCGTCCCACACAACAACGTTACGTCCTTTTTTGGTGGGAGCATTACCACTAAAAACAGCTTGCCCTGCCGCGTTCGTAATTGTCACCTGCGCGCTGCTCGCCGTATCAGGCAGCGAGTAACTGAACGTCGCCTGCCCATTAAAGAGCGACCCCGTATTCCCTTGCGTTTCTACCTCACGGCCAATGTAACTTACCGCAGTTGAAAGCACAGACTGCTTTTGCTGATTAAGAAGCTTTTCAAGGTTCGAATTCGTTGCAACTTGCTGTTCGACACTCGAATATTGCGCAATCTGCTGCGTCATATCACTCACATCCATAGGCTCCGTCGGATCCTGATTCTGAAGCTGTGTAGTAAGCATCTTTAAAAAAAAGTTATAATCATCACTCAGCTTATCATTAGCTATCTCAGCCTTCGAAGGGTTCTTGGCCTGATTGATAGTATCAAGTCCCGAAAGCCCAGAGGTTAAACTGCTATCCATAATACTCTCCTGTTTCTCGCTACACGCGTATATCAACGCCTG
The DNA here is from genome assembly GCA_027489915.1 of Rickettsiales bacterium. Classification (GTDB taxonomy): domain Bacteria; phylum Pseudomonadota; class Alphaproteobacteria; order Rickettsiales; family UBA3002; genus JAIXZB01. The sequence goes on from JAIXZB010000121.1 coordinate 966, forward strand.
AATCTGCATTCAGGCTATAAGTTGCAATCTTCTCATCCACCGCCGCGTCCGTATCCATCTGCGCATCGCTTGGGTTGCCAAAATCTGGCATAAATTGCTCTCCCGCACCCTGCGATCCACCATGACTATTCTGCCCAAAATCCGAAGATGTGTGCGATGATTGTTGGCGCAAATTAAACTCCATACTGCCCGCATCCGTCTGCACACCCGCATCCTGCATAGCCTTCTCAAGCAATCGCGCATCGCGTTGTAATTGGTCAAACGTATCGGCTTTATCCACCGTAAAAGTGATATGCGCCCTGCCCTCGTTATTGATATCGAGCCGCACATCAATACGCCCCAATTCTTCCGGCTGAAGCTGAATCGTAATACGCTGCATGCCATCTGCCTTTGCCTGCCGCACCGCAATCTGCACCTGATCAGGAACTGCCACCTGCGCATTCGCATATAAAAACACATGCGAAGAAGCAGGTGTGGATGAAGCTATGTTTGATTGTCCCACCTGAAACCCCGATGCCGTGAGCGGCACCACCGAAGGCACTGCAGAACTATCCGCCGCAAATTGACCCGATGGCGTAACCGACATATCCACCCTAGTAGCCTCAAGCGCAGCTTTCACAGCCTGCAAAGAATTGGCCTGAAGCAGCGCCTTTTCATGCACCGCACTCAGCGACTGAATCTTAGAGTCATTCTTCGTTGCCCCACCAATCATACGATCACCAGAAGATGACTGTTGCGCAACATTTGCCACCACCTTCGATACTAAATCAGGCGACACATCTGTGTTCGCAACAGCAAGTGCATCAGCAAACACCTCAAGCGAAATTCCCGAACGCTGAGATGCTGTCTGCGATGCAGCCCTAGGTACATCAGAAGCATCAACATCAGATAATGTAGTTAAACCCTCATCATCTACCGCCGCCTTCACAGGTGCACGCTCTGCAAGCACCATATCTTTCGGCACTGCTTTCTCTGGCAGGGCGGCATTAAATGGTATCACAATAATTGGCACCCCATCAGCACTCAGCGCCTTATCTTCTTGCGCGCCTTCCTGCGGCGCAAGCGCGGAGTCTGCACTACTGGGAAAGCCTGCAAGCGCCACCCCCTGAACCAGCGCATCATTCTCGTTAGCAACAGGAACAACAGGAGCCGCAGCACGCACAGGCACAGATTCACGCAGCACCTGTTTAAGCCATTTCATCATCTGCCCAATAATTGGCCCACGCTCACGCGCATCCGCAGGTGCTACCCCCTGCAGTTGCGTCAGCGGCTTAAGCACAGGAGCAAGCGGTTGACCCGCATCAGTCACCTTCTGCAACCTATCAATAATCTGTTGCATCAACCCACGTTGCGATTCACCAAGCGATGCCTGCACATCTTGCCGCTGCAAATATTTCTGCATAAGTTCGGAAAGTTTTTCCGCCTGCGACTTCGACAAAGAAAGCGACGAAAGCGATACCGCATCCACCGCATCCACACCCGTCAACTGCCGTAAAATCTGCTCTTGCGTTAGAGTACCACCCGCACCTTGCGCAAGGACCAAGTTTGGCACCAAATCCACGTAATAATCTGCAGTCGCAAGCGCAGACTCCCCGCTTGCTTCTGCACCATCTTGTATCCCATTATCCTTCAGCCAATTCTCAAAACTATACAACCCACCATCCGATGCAGAAACATCTGCCTCCTTGCTTCCAGCAACAGGGGTAGTGGGTGCAGTAATGCTCAAAAGCGATAATTCCATAGCGTGCCTCAACCAGAGTCAGAGTAATCCATGGAATCAATTTGCAATTAGCGTGCCAAGTACCGCACGTGCAAAAATATCGGGGAAGAAAAACCTACGCAGATACCGTAAGCGAGGCCGCAGCAACCGCTGCCTTATCCATTGCAGAGTCATGCGCTGCCTGCTGCTCGCTCGCCGTAGCATCACTATGCATAGCGGCATCTATACCGTGCCACACATCACGCATCTGCTTTAAATCATTCACTATCGCATCATACTCAGCCATATCATTACTGCGATGCAAATTCAGAATCCGAAGCTCAATGCCAGAGTAAAAATCATAAAGCACTTGTGCCGTGCTGCCGCCATTTTCAAAATCAAGACACGATTGCAGACCCACAATCACATCACCCGCCTTCACAAGCTTCTCAAAACGATCGCTAATATCATTCACCTCAGCCGAAGTTTTCGCCTGTTTCAAAAACCGAATGGCACCATCATAAAGCATCACCACCTGACGGGTTTTAGCTACCGTATGGCTGGCACGCGTATAAGCTTTGTAGGGCGAGCTATTCATTAGGCATTATTCCGTGCATCATTTTGAGCCGATAACACTTCAAGCAACTGGTTCGCACGCGAAAGCGCCGCCTCCAGCGAAGAGTACTGTGCCTGCAGCTGCTCACGGTAACGTTCAATCTGCAAATCAATCCGTGTTATTTCATCTTTATAACGCTTATTTGAATCCGTAATGCTGGAAAGTTCTTGCGTTACAATCCCGCCATCCGCCTTCAGCGCATCGTCAATGGAATTGAACAGCCTGTCGCCAAGGCCTTGCGCTATCGACACGTTAATAGAAGCAGTAGTTGCCGCCGAAGAAAAAATAAACTCAAGACCCGAAAGTACACTTCCCTGCTCTGCTTTGAGCGTAATCCCTGTGCCACCTGAAATCGCAGCAGCTGTGAACGTAACCGATTGCGGCGCACCTAACCCATCAGTATAATTCGCAGTGTAAATCTCACCTACCCTGTCAATATTGAGGGTAAAATTAGTAATAGAAATTCCGTTGGTACGCTTAAACGTAGTCAAATCCTGATTATCAGAGGTCATTTGATACTGGAACAACCCAGCAACACCAGAGAAATTCGACGCCAAGGCGTTCGATAGCTTCTCCTCATTGATTTGAATAATATTGCGCGTGTAAGGATTCTCATCATCGCCTGCGAAATCCGTAAAATCAATCCCGAGATCCGTCAGTCGTGAAGGGTTGCCACCTGAAATACCCGCCACCACCGAAGAAATTTCTGAACCCACGCGTGAAATCACCGTGCTGAGCGCCTTATTATTACTCAACACCGCCTCTTCAACAGGTTGGCCATCATCGCCCACTTCTGCCTGCTTCGATGCAAATAAACGAAACTCATTATACGCATCCGCAAACTGCGTAATTGCATTTTTTACAATCTCTTCATCGGGCTGCACCCGAATATTAACCACTGTACCATCGTTCGGAGTGGCGCGCTTAAGCGTAAAACTTAAGTTGGAAATCAAGTCACTTACTACATTCTGCTCACGTTCCACCACAACATTATCAATGGTAAAGCGTGCATTCTGGGCAGTCTGACTTGTGTTGATAGTGCCTAAGCTCGCAAACACCCCACTCGGGTCACTCGTCACCGTTGTCGCACTTGCAATATCAAAGCCGTAAGAAAGCCCTGTTTTCGTCGCCGTGAATGAGAGCTTATAACTGTTATTAGGCACCCCATCGGCTACTTTTATTACCGTAGCCTGAATGCCCGTTTTATCTTTCACACTATTAAATTTCGATGCAACCGTAGCAAGTGAATCCCCTGCTGCGAATGTAAGCGACACATCTGGCCCACCCGTAGCATCACGCAAACTAAATGTGCCTGCCGTAAATTGACCCGCCGTTGGCACTGCCGCCACCACCGAAGAACTAGTATTGGGCAACAGGAAAGCACTGTCTATATCTTGCTTTGTCTCAAGCGCCAGCTGCTCGATATCGTTAATCGCAAAGCTTTGCACAGGCGCACCTGGCTGCGCCGTAACCGATGCATACGTGTCGCCCGAAATCGCCGTATTGGTCGAAAGCGATGTCGTGCGATACGCAAAGATATTCTTGCTACTATTTGAAACACCTGGAGGATTACGCAAAATATCTGCCGCATCCTTGAAGCGCGTCAAAATATCCTTGAGCGAATTCAGCGCCGTAGTGCGCGTATCATTCACCTTAATTTTATCTTCTAACCGCGTGGCGGGAATGCGCCTAGCATCCGCCAGCGCATTAATAATCGATTCCGTATCCAGTCCACTCTGCGAACC
>JAIXZB010000134.1 GCA_027489915.1 Rickettsiales bacterium
AATTTAAGGCCACTGCACGCCGCAACCGACTGGTGGGCCAGTGGGCGGCAGAAAAGCTTGGTAAAGCGGGCGATGATGTGAATGCTTATGCCAAAAGCGTGGTGGCTGCGGATTTTGACCGCCCAGGGGATGAAGATGTGATTGAAAAGTTGCTTGCGGATTTTGCTGCAGCAAGCCTTCCCATCTCGCGCGATGATGTGTTGTTTGAGCTTGAGCGTTTTTATGGCGTGGCACTGGAGCAAATGCGGCATGAATAATGCATGATGCATTTACGTTTTTTTGTGTTCGTGACGCGAAAGACACATTGGTTTTTAATTCGTATTTTGCCTGTGGATTACCACAAAATGTAGTTGAATGCCTATGAAGCGCTCTATATATAGTGGGTCAACCGGTTTAGCCGGCTCGAAGAACTCTAAAGTAAAATCGTCCATGCACGCCGCGACTCAGACTTTATCTACCGGCAGCTTAACAGGGAACCTCGTCCAATGGGCGAGTGATGTGTGGAACAGGTTTCAGGGGGTGAGCGAGCCTGCGCGGGAGTATCAACCGCTGCTTCAGGATGTGGAGTTTACCCACGCACTGGTAGCACTCGCTGCAAAGCTTGTGAATGCGGATGGTAAGCCCAGTACTGCGGAATATATGGCGTTTCGTAGCCTTTTTCCCTTATCGGAGGGAGGACATGCGAAGTTGCGAAGTTTGTTCGTTAAATCGATGAACGACAGCGCACCCGCCCTGCAATATGCGCGTTTGATTGTGACGCTGTATCCGGGGGCTGATGCATTATACCGCGAGGTGCTTGACAGGTTGCTTAAGGTGGCGACTGCCGATGCTGCGCTGAATGCAGCTGAGCATGAGTTGCTGAGGGCGGTGGCTCAACTCTTTGATGTTCCTATGGAAGAGTGGCGGCAAATGGTGGCTGGGTATATTCGCCCAGCACATGCTAATGCCTACGCTATTTTGGGTGCAACTAAGCGGATGAGCGACGCAGAATTACGAAACCGCTACATGGCGCAGGTGAGGTTGCTTCACCCGGATCGCTATCAGGCGGCGGGAGCATCGGAGGATACTATCGCCATGCTTTCGGACAAACTGGCTGCCATCAATGCGGCGTATGAGAGCATCATGCGGGCGCGGGAGATGAAAGCAAAGAAATAAATGCGCGTTCAGCCTGAGTGGGGCGGATGTGCTGGAGATGCGGTGATGGCTGCGCCGAATTAAAGCGCGCCCACCCAAATAGTTGCTTGCCGAGCGACTTGGGGCTTATGCGTGCATAAGCCCTTCTTTTTTTGCTTTTTTTATACTTTTTTGATGTTGTGAGCGTAACGCGGCAATCTAACTGTCTGTAACTGCTGTGTGCGTCTTATAGATTACTAAGACGGCTCTTCGCTACGCTTCGGGTGTCGCGCTACGCTTGCAATGATACGATGGGGGTTATGCTTGTTGCTTTGTTTTGCTGTGAAGCTGGAGGATGAGGCATGCTATATATAGTATTGGCGTTATTGTGAATTAGTTCGATAAGGAGCATTTCTTTGAATGAAGGTATAATAATGAATTGCTGTGTTTTGTGTTTTGATTTTTCAGCGCATTTGCATTGAGGGTGCTGCACGATAGCAATGCGGGTTATCGAGTGATGTAAGTAGGGCGGTGCGTAATCCTTTGATGACGTCGATATTGTCTGAATTAGATGGGAGTGAGATGGAAGCTAGCCCGTTGCTGATTGCGGTGCGAGTGCGTTGAGATGAGAGATCGCGGGTTGGGGTGCGCTTGATATACTGTGCATTGCGGATGCTATCTTGATTGGTGATTTTTGGAAACGCTTCGGCAAGTGGTTCGAGTGCTTTGCGTATTGTTGGTTCATCTTCCGTGCATGCTTCTACACAAACGCGGTAGAGTTCTGCTGCTATTGTTTCGAGTTGAGCATGGTTTTCTGCGATAGGAATGGGAGGAGTGGGGGGAGGTATTTGGCCTAGATGAAAATAGAGTGTGTTGCTGAGTTTATTGTAGATAGTCGGCTGATGATTTGCGGTGGATTCTAGCGCGCATTCGAATTGAAGTTGTGGGAGGTAGGCGGCGATGGCGCGATTGATTATCGTTGTTTCTTGTCTGCTTAACACATATCCGTTTGCGGCGAGGAGTGACGTTGCTTCTTTGTCGCTGTAGCCCGAGCTGCGAAGAGTATCTAGAATGCGGTTGCTAATGGTTTGCCAGTTGGCGGTTATGTTCGAGGTTTCGCCCGTGTGCTCGTATAATTTCTGAATTGATTCGGGCACTTTGGTTGTATCAAGCATGGCTTGGCCTGCTTGCAAGTTCATGAGCATAAGCGCACAGGACGATGATGGTTGTTTATTGATGATTGATACCGTAAAGCTATCCTTCGTTTCTGGATGGGTAAGGGTTAGGTCTACTCTATCGAGATGCTCCAGTTCCTCTCTTATTTGGGTACACAGTGCGTGGCATGTATTATCAAATGTAGAGATAACCGATTGCGAGCTAGGGTCGATTCGGTTCCATGCGTGGTAGAATTTGCGATATGATTTCAGTACCTCCATCCCATCGCGCAGTGAGGGGGGCCTTGATTGAGCAGAAAATTTTGAGAGTTGTTCGCGCAATGCGGCGTATGCAGATGCGCAAGTGATATCGTTTTGTACTGATGGGGGGATAGTGGTTGCGTCCAATGCTTCTGCAGATTTTTGGAATAGGGATGTGCTTAGTGGACGTGTGCTTAATTGTGCGATGAATGCGTTATCTGGTGCGGTGATACGTTTATGGGTGGTTGCAGCTTTACAGCGTAGCAAACCGTGGAGTGTGGTAGCGATATGATTCAGTGTACCTTCGGCTGGTATGACACCAGGGCTGTGACCGCGACTAAAGGAAATCAGTGGGTTGGGGCCTTCTGCTCTGCCCCGTTCCGTGAGATCTTGCAAGCTTTCTACCACATGACTGAGCAGGACGCCTGCAGCTTGTATGGGGACTATGTTTTCCATATCCACACTATAGTTTCTGAATGTTAAAGAAATATGATGAAGCCGATGTTTTTTGTAGATTTACAGGCGGGGAGTGGTATGCGTGCGGCGTATGAATGAACAGCTCACTTCCCATGTATCCCCTCAACTTACCACCTCGGCGATTGCGACGGCGGTTTTGGTGGCGTTGTGCTGGGGGGGGAATTTTACGGCGTCGAAAATTGCGATGGAGCATTTTCCGCCGTTTATGACGATTTTATTGCGCTTTGCGGCGGTGGCTGTGGTGCTTGCACCGTTTGCGATTCGCACACGGGTGCGTTTGCGCGATATGTTGGTGATTTCGCTGTTTTACATCACGCTGCATTTTACGCTTATCTTTGTGGGGATGTCGCAAGGGTTGTCGATTTCATCGACGGTGATTGCGGTGCAGCTCGGTGCGCCCTTTAGCTGTGTTTTGGCTGCAATATTTTACAACGATAAACTCGGTGCGTGGCGCAGCCTTGGGATGGCGGTGGCATTTATGGGTGTGCTGGTGATTGCAGGCACGCCGAATGTGGCGAACCATTGGGGCGCATTCTTGCTGGTGGTGGTCGGCGCGTTTGCTTGGGCTGCAGCTAATGTGTATATGAAGCGGGTGGGTAACATTGGTGTTGCGGCGTTTTTGTTCTGGCCTGCGCTGTTATCGCTACCGCAGATTGCAGTGCTTACAGCATTGATGGAAAAAAATCACTTACAGTTGATTGAAACTGCGCCACTTTCGGCGTGGCTTGGGATTTTGTATAGCATGGTATTTTCGACATTGATTGGTTACGGCTTGTGGTATCGTTTGCTGAAGAAATATCCGCTCAGCCGTGTGACGCCGTTTTCGCTTTTGGTTCCGATTATTGGCATTGGCGGGGGGATGGTGGTGTATGACGAACACATTACCCCGATGTTGATTATTGGTGGGCTGATTACGATTGTAGGTGTTGCGATTATTACCGTGCGCAGGCCGAAGCTGGCAGTGCTCGATAAGTTGAGTTAAGCATGCTATTGTATGTATTGCTTTGATGATTCTAGGCTGAATTGTTTGCGTAGTGCTTCTGTTATTTCGTGACGATGATTGGTAAAAAATTCCTGTAGATCATGCATGTGAGGGATATCGTAGATTACGATTGCTATTTCTCTGCTTAGAGATGTGCGTGTTCGGTCCCGTTCGTTAGGGGTTTTATTCAGTATCATGCAACATCCACTGGCGCCTGATTCGGCGGGATAGTGTTTTGCTGTGCTTGTGTATGCAGTAAAAAGTGCCGTGATGGCATTGTTAGCAAGCGCGTAGGTGTTGGTTAGTGGAATGTGTGTATCGAGAATAAGTATCTGGTTGCGCTGCCTTCCATCTGTGGGGTGACGACTAAAGGAGGTGGGGCCCACATCGCAATCTAACTTTACGTGGCCTGTTATTATGTCGTCTAACATGTGTAATGCTGCGCGGTGCGCTGTGAAAGCATGGGCTGATTCGGCGCGCTTGCTGTGACGCTCAAGAGATGAATATTGAGGATGTTTTTTTAAGTACTCGAGCTGTTTTAACTCTAGAATCTTTAGGGAAGGTGATTGCAAAAGTTGGTTTTTCAGGCTCATGTGTGCGTGCTTCAATTGACGCTACGGCCCATATCGCCAAAGATGGCGGTGCGAGTCAGAGCCCTGAGTTGGTGATTTGTAGAGGCTGCGTGTGATTGCGCGGATTTAGCGGATGCGGCATCGGGGAATCCCAAAAGAAATTCTACCTTATTGCCGCCATGATAGACGAAGCCAAAAGTTATACGTTGCGCATCAATTCCGTGCTTTGTTTGTTCATTGTTAAGCTGCTCCAACACCTTGTTCATTACATCGCACGTATGATGAAGCTCCGTTTGGTTGGGTATGTTTACGAGGCAACCAGATATCCAGACTTTTGCTTTGTGACCTTCGTCACTATCAACCTCGATTTGCTTATAGGATTGAGGGTTTTTGAGCATATCCAGGCATTTATTGATAGTTCCCTCGAGATGATTTTTGTGGCGCTGTTGGCTTACGATACTAGCTATGACGGGATCGGATTCATCGGCTCGCTTGAATGTTATGGCACGGAGGGTGTGGGATAGAAGTCTATCGCTCATAAAGATACCTTTTTTAAAATACCCTCTGGAAATAGCATCGTTTTGTAACGGTTTTATGACGGTATGTACGATTTTTACTTGCGCCTGTGCTTCATCGGTTTAGGCTTCTTTTATGCATGTCATTACTCACCTGAGCCCAAACTATGATGCGCGCCCTATAGGTGCTGTCATTGATACGATTGTGTTGCATTACACGGATATGGAATCGGCGGAGGCGGCGCTTTCGCGGTTGTGTGATGCTCAGGCGAAGGTTTCGGCGCATTATTTGGTGGCATCGGACGGGCGCATTTTCCAGATGGTGGAGGATGCGATGCGGGCGTGGCATGCGGGCGAAAGCCACTGGAGAGGCGTGAATGGGATGAACGCGACATCGATTGGGATTGAGATTGATAATGGTGGGCATGCGCATGGGTTGCCCGAATTTCCGAGCGCGCAGCTGGAGGCGGTACTGGAGCTTACGCGCGCGCTGAAAGCGCAGCACGGGATTACGGATAGGAATATCATCGGACATTCGGACATTGCGTTTTTGCGTAAGAGTGACCCCGGCGAGAAGTTCGACTGGGCGTGGCTTGCGCGGCACGGGGTGGGGGTGTTTCCCTTTGAAGCGAAGGCGATGCATGGCGCTGAGCTTAAGCGCGGTGATAGTGGCACCAAGGTGATGAAGCTTCAGCAGGCGCTTGCCAATTATGGTTACGGTCTGAAAATTGATGGCACGTTTGCGGAAAAAACCGAAGCTTGTGTGATGGCGTTCCAGCGCCATTTTCGGCCTGAGGGTGTGACGGGCGTGTGGGATGGGGAATGTGCTGGCAGGTTATCGATGCTGCATGCGTTAGTATAAATGGCGAATCGCACTGTCTTTTTTACGATGTTCCTTCAATCACGTAGCTTATCAATCCGCTATGTAACTCCGAGCGCTACATCCATTTACACGGTGTTGTGCTATGTTGGTTGTGTTTGTTATAAGTCTTTGATATAAAAATATTACCAGATGGCTGGATGGCTGCGGGATGTGTTGTGGTGCGGATGAGGCTAAACCTTGGATGCGCGTGTTACTTCCCGAGGAAAGTCCGGGCTCCGACGGAACAGGATGGCGGGTAATGCCCGCCCGCGGCGACGCGAGGGAAAGTGCCACAGAGAAGATACCGCTAGGGTGCGCAAGCACCCTTGTAAGGGTGAAAAGGTGCGGTAAGAGCGCACCGCGCGGGTGGTAACATCCGTGGCAGGGCAAACCCCATCCGGAGCAAGACCAAATAGGGGCAGACAGCCGCAAGGCTGGCGCGGGTTCCACGCGTTTGAATGCCCGGGTTGGTTGCTCGAGCGGCGTGGTGACGCGCCGCCTAGATGAATAGCTATCCAGAGGTGGTGACACCTTGGACAGAACCCGGCTTATAGGCCATCTGGTATATTGCTTTGAAGAGGGCGCATTGCGGCGTTGTCTTGCGTTGCTCCCTCAAAGCTTAAGCCTACAAACAGTACCCCGTACTGTTTGTTTAACTGCTACGCTAGCGCTGCTACGCTCAATCGGTGTGCTACCGACGCCTAGCACGGTCTCTCTTTTGAAAGCCAGGATTTCAACAATAAGGTTGCTTTTTGCCTCGTTTTATTGGCGAGACGCACTGTGTAAAACCGCTATTGGCGGCCTACAGGTCTGTGGACAAATTTGTGGGTAAGCTGGGGATAGGTTTTCTGCGGGTTTGTGTAACTTTTGCTTGACGTTTCCCATAAAAATGCATAATTTCCCAAATAAGCCCAAATTAATCCAAATCATTCCAAAATTGGCCAGCTCAGCTGGAATTTTTAAAGTTCATTAGAACTTTCTGATTTTTAGATGGTTTTTGAAATGGGCTGTCTGAGCGTTCAATTTGGTGGCGTTATCGCGTCCCAAGTTAAACCAAGGGCGAGCTAACAGGGAAAAACAACGAAAGCGGGAACGTGCTGTTTCTATCCACATTTGAGAAGCAGATCGATAAAAAGGGGCGGGTCTCGGTGCCTGCCCCGTTCCGTACTGTGCTTGCGAGCCAGTCGTTTAATGGGATTATTGTGTATCCTTCGTTTGTGAATGCGTGCGTTGAGGCGTGCGGCATGTCGCGCATTGAGAAGATGTATGCGCGGATTGAATCGCTCGACCCGTTTTCGGAGGAGCGTGATGCGTTTGCGACCGCGATTTTGGGTGGCTCGATGCAGTTGCCGTTTGATGGCGAAGGCCGCGTGGTGCTGCCCGAGGCGCTGCTTGCGCAGGCTGGCATTACGACGCAGGGCATTTTTATTGGCAAAGGCGAGACGTTTGAGATTTGGGAGCCTGTAGCATTTGCAGCCCATGAGGCTGCGGCGCGCGCGCTTGCGAAGCAACGGCGTATGGCGCTGCCTTCGAACCCTAAGGCGGGGGTGTAACATGCAGGGTGCTGCTGTGCAGATGCGCCAACATATTCCGGTGATGCTGGATGAAGTGATTGCGGCGATGGCGCCGAAGAATGATGAAATTTATGTCGATGCAACGTTTGGGGCTGGTGGTTACAGCCGCGCGTTATTGCAATCGGCGACGTGTCGCGTGGTGGGCATCGACCGCGACCCGAATGCAGAGTTACTTGCCGATGCACTTGCCCGGGATTTTCCCGGGCACTTTCTTTTCGTGGCTGGGCGGTTTAGCGCGATGGTGTCGCTGCTTGCTGCTGCTGGCATTGAGCGTGTGGATGGGGTGGTGCTGGATCTTGGTGTATCGAGTATGCAGCTGGATAACCGCGCGCGTGGGTTTTCGTTTCAAGGCGATGGTGCGCTGGATATGCGCATGAGTCAGGCGGGTAGGTCGGCTGCTGATATTGTGAATACGGCGAGCGAAGCGGAGCTTGCGGATATATTGTATCATTACGGTGAGGAGCGCGCCTCGCGCAAGATTGCGAAGGTGCTGGTTTCGAAACGTGCGCTTGCGCCGATTACGACCACGGCGGAGTTAGCTAGCATTATTGCTTCGGTGCAGGGCGTGGAAAAGCGGCCTGGGGTGCATCCCGCAACGCGATCGTTTCAGGCGCTGCGGATTGCGGTGAATGAAGAGTTGGATGAGTTGAAAGCAGCACTTGAGGCGGCGCAAAATGTGCTGAAGCCTGGTGGGCGTTTGGTGGTGGTGACATTCCATTCGCTGGAAGACCGCATTGTGAAGCAGTTTATGAAAGAGCGTTCGGGGCGCGCGAGCAATGTGTCGCGCCATGACCTCAGTTTGTATGCGATGCCTGCGGCAGCGGAGCAAAGCCCCTTTGAATTAGTATCGGCGAAAGCCCAACATCCTTCAGAAGAAGAAATTTCTCATAACACTCGTGCGCGTTCGGCAAAGCTACGTGCAGCAATTAGAACGGCTGCGCTGATGTAACTCTAACGTTTTTGTGCGCAATGCGCGGACAAAAGGAGATGCTATGCGGTACCGAGCTTCGGGCTTTTTTGTGATAGGGGCGCTTACCCTTGGTGCGGTGGGATTGTATCTGGTAAAATACTGGGTACAGGATGTGCAGGCGCATGTGAATGAAACATCGGTTGCGCTCAAAAAAGAACGCGAGTCGTTGCATCTGCTCGGTGCGGAATGGGCGTATCTGAACCGGCCTGAGCGGCTGAAGGCGCTGAGTGCGCGTTATCTTGAATTGCAGCCAGTGAAGAGTGCGCAGTTCGTATCGTTTTCGGCGCTGCCTGATGCGGTGCCTGTGGTTTCGGTAAAGGCGGATGTGGGATCTGAGCAGGGTGGATTTTATCAGCCAGTGGCAAGCACTCAAGCAGGCGAGCGTTAGCGGTGCAGAAATCTTCATCACGTTATGTGTCACGGCAGGGTCGCATGTTTCGCAGACCTGCTTCGCGCGTGGTGAAGGGCGAATCGAGTGCGCATAAATTATTTGAGCAATCGCGTGTTCGCCTGATGTGTGTGGCGTTGTTTTTTATGCTGTGTTTTGGCGCGCTGGGGTTGCGGTTGATTGAGGTGACGTTCATGGGCGGCGGCGATTTGCCATTCAAGCGTTTGGTGACGGAGCCACAATTATTGCTTGAGCATGAAGAGGAAGTGGATACCGCGCAGACCGTGCAAGAGCCAATGATGCGGCGCGAAATTACTGACCGTAATGGAATGGTGCTTGCAACCTCGATTGCAACAGCGTCGCTGGTTGCGAACCCAACATTGATTCGCCACGAGATGGAAGTGGCCAAGGGGCTACATGCAATTTTTCCTGAGCAATCGGTGGATTCACTGCATGCGCGGTTGATGCAGAAGCGTAGCAAGTTTTTATATATCAAGCGCCATTTGAAACCTTCGGAACAGGAGGCGGTGAATAATTTGGGTGTGCCTGGATTGTTCTTCGAGCCTGATTACCGACGCGTGTATCCATACGGCGGATTGTTTGCGCATGTGATTGGTTATGTGGGCGTTGATAATCAGGGGTTGGCTGGGATTGAAAAGCATTTTGACCGTGCGCTTGAAGATCCTGTGCTTGCGCATGAATCGTTGGAATTATCGGTGGATTTGCGTGTGCAGGCGATGCTGCGCGATGAGCTGAAAACTGCGGTAGAAGAATTTAGTGCCATTGGTGCGACGGGCATTATTTACGATATTAAAAAAGGCGAGATTCTGGGGATGGCGAATCTGCCAGAATTTGACCCGCATGCACCAGGAAAAGCCAGTGCCGATGCGTTGTTTAATCGTGCGACACTTGGTGCATATGAGATGGGTTCGACCTTTAAAACTTTCACGCTTGCTTCGGCGCTTAATGAGGGGGTGACGAAGGTTGCGGGTGGCTATGATGCGACTAATCCGATTCAGGCAGCGGGTTTTAAAATTAGCGATTCGCACCCTAAAGGGCGCTGGCTTACGACCCCTGAGATTTATGCCTATTCATCGAATATTGGCACGGTACGTATGGCGCTGGATTTAGGCAAAGAGAAGCAGCAGGAGTATCTAAGAAAGCTTGGGATGTTTGACCCTGTGAGCATTGAAATGCCTGAGATTGCACGCCCGTTGGTGCCGCGTAATTGGGGGGAAATTAGTACGATGACAGTGTCGTTTGGGCATGGGATTTCGGTGTCTCCACTGCATGTGATTGAAGGTATTGCGAGTGTTATAAATGGGGGCACCAAGGCATCGCTTACGCTTGTGAAAAATGGCAATGCGAAGAAGCCTGAGGGCGAGCGTGTTATTACTAAAGAAACTTCGGACACGATGCGCAGCATGATGCGGTTGGTTGTGGAGCATGGCACGGCTAAAGGCGCCAATGCAGAAGGATACCGTGTGGGTGGAAAGACCGGAACGGCAGAGAAAATTGTGAATGGCCGTTATGATGCGGATAAGAAAATTGCTTCCTTCATTGGTGCGTTTCCGATGGATGCGCCGCGTTATGTGGTGCTGGTGATGGTGGATGAGCCGAAAGGTACGAAAGCGACGTATGGTTACGCAACGGGTGGCTGGGTTGCAGCACCTACGGTAGGTAGATTGGTGCAGCGTGTGGCGCCGATTTTGGGTGTGGCGCCCGATTTTGAAAAGCAAGATCCTGCGGTGAATGCCATGTGGGCATCGGCTGAAATGCACGAGAAGCAAGCGCAGATGAAACGCCTTCAGCAAAAACAGGGAGGTGTGCATGCCGCTTCTTTCTGATCTGCTTGGCGATATTCCTATTTCGGCCAATGTTGAGGGCTGTGCGGTGGTGGAAGTGAAAGCTATTACCACCGATTCGCGCAAGGTGCAGGCGGGCATGCTCTATGTGGCGGTGCGCGGCGTGGCGCATGATGGGCATGATTATGTTACGCAAGCACTGGCTGCGGGTGCGGTGGCTGTAGTGGTTGACCGCGAGCAGATTGAATTACCGCTTGGAAAAGTGCTGGTGCAGGTGGAAAATAGCCGCGAGATGCTCGCGCATTTAGCTGCCGCATTTTACCCAGAGCAACCGCGTTATAGCGTGGCGGTAACGGGCACGGATGGCAAAACATCGACAGCAGAATTTACGCGTCAGTTATGTACGTTGTCGGGCCAGAATGCAGCTTCGGTTGGTACGCTGGGAGTACGCTGCGCAGATGCTGCTACTGCGAAGATGTTTGCGGCTAGTCATACTTCGCCTGATCCGCTTATCTTGCATGATATGTTGTTGCATCTTGCAGGTGCTGGGGTTGAGGCGGTTGCGATAGAAGCATCGAGTCATGGGATTCATCAGCACCGTTTGGATGGGGTGCGATTTGCTGCAGCAGCATTCACGAATCTAACACGGGATCACCTTGATTATCATGGCACATTAGAGGCGTATACTGAGGCGAAGTTGCGCCTGTTTAGTGAAGTATTGCGCGAGCGGAAATGTATTGTGCTGAATGCCGATGATGCGCTGGCGCCGCGCATTGAGGCGATTGCGCAAGCGCGTGGATGCAGTGTGACGCGTTACGGAAATAAAGGGCAGGAATTGTGCATTGTGGCGATTAAAGCGCATGGCGGGGGTTTGCGTGCCACGCTGCGTGTGCGTGGCGAAGAGCGGGTGATTGAGACGCCCCTATTTGGCGCGTTTCAGATTTATAATATGCTTGCTGCGGTGGGGTTGTGCGAGGCGATGGGCCATGATGTGCATACTCTGATTGGCTTGTGTTCTCAGTTGAAAAATGTTCCTGGGCGGATGGAAAAAGTGGCCACGCACTCGAACGGTGCGGGTATATTTATTGATTATGCGCATACGCCTGCTGCGCTGCAAAAAGTGCTGGAAGTAGCCCGGCCACATATTAGCGGTGCCCTGCATGTTGTGTTTGGTTGCGGCGGTGACCGTGATACGGGCAAGCGGCCTTTGATGGGGTCGGTTGCAGAGCGTTATGCGGATGCTGTGATTGTGACGGATGATAATCCACGCAGTGAAGACCCTGCGAAAATTCGCAAAGCAATTTTAGCTGAATGTCACAAGGCGCGCGAGATTGGTGATCGTGCAGAGGCGATTTTCGAGGCTATCAAGATACTACAACCACAAGATGCGTTGATCGTGGCGGGTAAGGGCCATGAAACAACGCAAACCATAGGCGAGCATGTTTTTCCTTTCAATGATGCCGAAGCAATTAAGGAGGCACTGGCACGCTTATGACACTATGGAACGCACAAGACGTAGCACAAGCTACGCAAGGGATTTGCACAGGGAAATGGAATGCGGAGTCGGTAAGTATCGATACGCGCAGCTTGCAGGTGGGCGCATTGTTTGTGGCGCTCAAGGGCGAGCGTATGGATGGGCATGCGCATGTGCTGCAGGCATTTGAGAAAGGTGCAGTGGCTGCGCTTGTGAGCCGTGTGCCTGAGGGTATGGATGCTGAGGATGGGCGGCTTGTGATGGTGCGTGATACTGAGCGTGCATTGCAGGATTTGGGTGTTGCGGCGCGCGCCAGAAGCCAAGCCAAATTTATTGGTGTGACGGGAAGTGTGGGCAAGACAGGTGCAAAAGAAATGCTTAAAATAGCATTTGCACCGCTTGGGAATGTGTATGCGACCACGGGGAATTTGAATAATCATTTGGGTGTGCCGATTACGTTATGCAACATGCCGCGCGATTGTGCGTTTGCGATTGTGGAAATGGGCATGAACCATGCGGGCGAGATTCGGTTGTTATCGGGGTGGGTGCGGCCTGATGTTTCCATTATTACCACGGTGGATGCGGTGCATATTGAATTTTTTGATTCGGTGCAAGGCATTGCCGATGCGAAATCGGAGATTTTTGAAGGTATGGGCGGTAAGGGGTTTGCGGTGCTGAACCGTGACAATCCTTATTATTTGCGTATGCGCGAGAAGGCGGAGGCGCAGGGCTTGGATAGGATATTATCGTTTGGGGTGCATGCCGATGCCGTGTGCAGGATGACGGGATACCATATTGTGGATGCGTATACGGAAGTGGAGGCGGTGATTGCGGGTACGGCTACGTGCTACCGTATTGGAACGATTGGAAAACACTGGGCGCTTATGTCGGTTGCGGTGCTGGGTGTGGTGGATGCGATGGGCTGTGATGTTGCCAAAGCGGCAGAAGCATTCGCGCAGTTCAGCGAGCCGAAAGGGCGTGGGCAGATTCGTAAAATTGCTGTGAGCGATGGATATATTCGCCTGGTGGATGATGCGTATAACGCAAGCCCGATTTCGATGCAGGGGGCGATTGAGAAGGTGGCGGATATTCGTCGTGCGACGCCAGAGCCATCGCGCACGGTGATTGTTCTGGGCGATATGCTGGAGCTTGGTGATGATAGTTATGATTTACATGTGGGGCTGGTGCCTTCGATTGTGAATAATCAGATCGATCTGGTGTTTGCGGCAGGTAGTTTCATGCAGCATTTGTATGATGCGCTTCCTGAAGCAATGAAAGGTGCCTATGCACCAACAGCCGCAAAGCTTGCGCCACGTGTGGTGAAGGCGCTTAAGTCGCGCGATATTGTGCTGGTGAAAGGTTCGCATGGTAGCCGCATGAATGATGTGGTAACGGCTATTGAAGAAAATGCACTTATGGTGCGCAAGGAGGCGACCGATGCTGTATAATTTACTCACGCCACTGGCGGAAGAGATTCAGTTTTTTAATCTGTTTAATTACATCACGTTTCGTGCAGGCGGGGCGGTGATGACGGCGTTGATTATTAGTTTTATCATTGGGCCAAAACTGATTCGCTGGTTGCGCAAGGTGCAGCATGGCGGACAGCCTATTCGCGAAGATGGGCCAGAATCGCACCTGCTTAGCAAGAAGGGTACACCCACGATGGGTGGGTTGATGATGCTGATTGCGGTGACGGTTTCAACATTGCTGTGGGCGGATATATCGAACCAGTATGTCTGGATTACGCTGTTTGTGACGTTGGGCTATGGCTTGATTGGATTTGCGGATGATTTTTTGAAAGTGACGAAGCGTAATCACAAGGGGCTATCGGGCAAGAAAAAGCTACTGGCGCAAACGGTGATTGCGATTGTGGCGGTGTTATGGATTCAGTCGGTTGCGGCAGAGAGTATCAATACGCATTTGGCGTTGCCGTTTTTTAAATCCGTGCTGATTGATTTGGGCGTGTTTTATATTCCGTTTGCGATTGTGGTAATGATTGGGGCATCGAACGCGGTGAATTTAACCGATGGGCTCGATGGGCTTGCGATTGTACCGATTATGATTGCGGCTTCGTGCTTTGCGCTGATTGTGTATTTGGCGGGCAATGCGGTGTTTGCCAATTATTTGCAGATTTTGCCAGTGCCTGGAAGTGGTGAGCTTGCAGTGTTTGCTGCTGCGATGGTTGGTGCAGGGCTTGGATTTTTGTGGTATAACGCACCGCCTGCGATGGTGTTTATGGGGGATACGGGATCGCTTGCGTTTGGGGGCTCGCTTGGCACGATGGCAGTGATTGCAAAGCATGAAATTGTGCTTGCGATTATTGGTGGGTTGTTTGTGGCTGAGGCCGTTTCGGTAATGATTCAGGTAGTATCGTATAAGACGACTGGCAAGCGTGTGTTTAAGATGGCGCCTGTGCATCATCATTTCGAGAAAATGGGATGGAAAGAGCCAACGATTGTGATTCGGTTCTGGATTATTTCGGTGATTCTGGCGTTGATTGGTCTGGCCACGTTGAAGTTGAGATAGCACATGATACTTGCCACGCCTTATAGCGGTAAAATTATTGCGGTGCTCGGGCTTGGTAAATCCGGTATTGCGACGGTGGATGCGCTAACGGCGGCAGGTGCAAAAATGGTGTTGATGTGGGATGATACGCCCGGGGCTGATGCGCTTAAAGCGGTGCATAAAAAGAATGTGAAGGCTGTGCCACCTGAGCAATGGATCTGGGAGAAAATTGATGCGCTGGCGATAAGCCCCGGGATTGCACTCACTAATACGACGGCGCGCATGGCGATTGCACATAATGTGCCGATTATTGGTGATATTGATATGCTGTATAATAGCTGCCCTCACGCACGCTATATTGGTATTACGGGCACGAATGGGAAATCAACCACCACCACGCTGATTGGCCATGTGCTGCAGCATGCGGGGCTTGCACCGCAGGTAGGGGGAAATCTTGGTACGGCAGCGTTGTCGCTTTCGCCGCTTGGGGCGGATGGAAGTTATGTGCTGGAGATGTCTTCGTATCAGCTCGATTTAGTGAAGGATATTTGCTTCCATATTGCGGTGCATTTGAATTTGAGTGAGGACCATCTGGATCGTCATGGATCGATGGAGGGGTATCTGGCTGCGAAGGCGCATATTTTTGATAGGCAGATGCAGGAGGACACAGCGATTATTGGCGTGGATGATGCGTGGAGCGAGGGGCTTGCACGTGCGCTTATCGAGAAGAAAATACAGCGCGTAATTCCGATTTCGGCGCGTGAGAAATTGCAGCAGGGTGTGTATGTGCTCGAGGGCATTTTATACAACGCGCTGGGTGCAGAGCTGCTGACGCTAGATTTGCGTGGGATTAAAAGTTTGCAGGGTGCGCATAATGGCCAGAATGCTGCGGCGGCTTATGCGGCCTGTATCACGGCTGGAATATCGCACGCGGTAATTGCGGAGGCGATGCAGCATTTTGCAGGGCTTGCGCACCGCATGCAATGGCTGGGTGCAGTGCGTGGCGTGGGGTTTGTGAATGACAGTAAGGCCACCAATGCGGATGCAGCCGAGAAGGCGCTTATGACCTATGACACGGTGTATTGGATTGCAGGTGGGGTGGCGAAAGAAGGTGGTATTGCGAGTTTGGCGAAGTATTTTCCGCGCATCCGTAAGGCGTATTTGATTGGGCAGGCAGCGGAAGAATTTGCACGCACGCTTGAGGGACATGTACCTTATGTGCTGGCAGGAGACATGGAGCGTGCATTTGCAGCGGCGCGCGCGGATGCAGAGAAAGACGGGCTTGTGAATGCGGCAGTGGTGCTGGCGCCTGCGTGTGCTTCGTTTGATCAGTATAAGAATTTTGAAGAGCGGGGTGCGCATTTTGTGCGGTTGTTTGAGGCATTGCAGGAGCATGTAGATGACAACAGATAAAATGACATTTGATAGGCGTAATACTACAGCGTTTGGGCGGTGGTGGTGGACGGTGGATAGGCCAACGTTATTTGCGCTGATGCTGCTGGTGTTTCTCGGTGTGTTTATGGTGGTGGCGGCAAGCCCTGCGGTGGCAAACCGCATTGGACTTCCGGATTTTTATTTTGTGACACGCCATGAGATTTTTTTGGTATTGGCTGTGGGTGTCATGGTGTTTGTTTCGGCATTGCCGATGCGGCAGATACGAAGGATTGCAGCACTTGGATTTATTATTAGTTTAGTTGCGATGCTGCTGCTGCCGCTTATTGGATATGAGAATAAAGGTGCGGTGCGCTGGATTCGGTTGGCGGGGCTTTCGGTACAGCCTTCAGAGTTTTTGAAGCCGTGCTTTGCGGTGATGGCGGCGTGGGTGTTTGCGGAGCGTTTTCGGAATAAAGCTTTTGCGAGTTACCGCATTGCGTTTGCAATGTATGCGCTGGTGGTGTTGCTGCTGGTGATTCAGC
>JAIXZB010000038.1 GCA_027489915.1 Rickettsiales bacterium
AAGCCTGACGTTTGCGAGAATAGGAATAGTGCCACGGCGCTCTACAACAGATTGCACAGGACCTAAGGCTTTTATCAATACAGAGCGTTCAATCAACAGTTTCATGCGAGAACTCATTTGGTTAGATATTTTCCCGCACTATAAGGCAACATCGACGCCTCGCAACGGATTTTGTGTTATCCACAGCTTGTCTATTCCTAGCTTTGCAACATGCGCATCAGCAATTCCACTTCATCGGCAAACTCCTGATCACCGCGCGAAATCTCCTCGATACGTTTGACTGCGTGCATCACGGTTGTGTGGTCTTTTCCACCGAATTTACGGCCAATTTCTGGGAGTGATTTAGAGGTTAGGCGCTTCGCCAGATACATCGCTATCTGACGTGGGCGCGCTATCGCCACCGAACGGCGGGCTGAATGCATATCCGACACTTTGATATTGAAATGTGCGGCTACTTTTTTCTGGATATCTTCAATGGTGATACGGCGATCATTGGCACGCAATAAATCATGCAGCACATCTTGCGTATTCTCTAAGGTAATAGATGTTCCAACCAAAGTAGCGTGCGCCACTACACGGTTTAAAGCACCTTCTAATTCACGGATGTTGGAGGTTATTTTATGTGCCAGAAACTCGGTTACTTTTTGTGGCACATTGCAGCCTGGCATTTTTTCCACTTTCGCTTGCAGAATTCCTAAGCGAAGTTCGTAGGTGGTGGCGTGAATATCGGCAACCAAACCCCAGCCAAGGCGGGAACGCACGCGCTCTTCCATACCTTCTAAATCAGAAGGTGAACGATCACCCGAAATAACGAGCTGCTTATTCTGATCTACCAACGCATTAAAGGTGTGGAAGAATTCTTCTTGCGTTGAATCTTTGCCGCTAATGAATTGCACATCGTCAATCATGAGCACATCCACTGAGCGGAAATACTCCTTAAACGACACAGTATCTTTCGTGCGCAGCGCACGGATGAAGAGATACATGAATTTCTCTGCCGAAAGATACAGCACCTTGCGGCTCGGATCGTTTTTACGAATATGCCATGCAATTGCATGCATCAGGTGGGTTTTGCCAAGCCCTACTCCGCCATACATAAAGAGTGGGTTGCAGCCGGGCGAAACGGTAGCAGATTCAGCCACACGGCGGGCAGCAGCATGTGCAAGTTCGTTCGGCTTGCCTACAATAAAATTATCGAATGTGTAACGTGGATCAAGCGGTGCGCTGATGGAATCGGGGGTGAGTGGCTTATCTTCGTTAGCGGCGGTGGGTGGGTATCCCATACCTGCATCTGAATGCATATTCACCACAGACTGTTGCGCCGCTTGCGCCGCCATAGGTGCTTCGGGGCGAACAAAAATATCGACCGCTTGCACGCCCTGCTCTTCCAAGCACCAGAAACGCAAAATGTTGTCGGCGTAGTTGGTGAGAATCCATTCGCGCATGAAGCGCGTTGGAACTGTTAGCATCACCTGACCATTTTTGATGTCAGCAAGCTTAAGTGCTTGAAGCCAACTCTTGAAGATGGCTTCACCATAGGAGGTACGCAGACGCTCGCGTACACGCTCCCATTTTTGCTGAAGTTCGGGTTTGATATTGGAAAACACAATTGCGTCTGAAACCATGGTATTCATTACTCCGTTAGGCCTGTTCCCAGGGAAGGTTCGCTGCTTTCCACCCATTGATTGTGCCACGCTGGCGTTGTTTATTAGCATCCCCCTCAAATCCACCGACAACGTTATAGCAGGTTTTGTAACCCGCTGCAGTTGCTGCTGTTGCTGCATCCGACGAGCGTCCACCTGTTTTGCATAAGAAAATAAGTGGGGTAGCGGTATCGGGTACGATGGTTGAAAGTTGGTCTATGAACTGTGCGTTGAGCTCAAACGTAGGATAGAGTTTCCACGAAAGGGTTAATGGTCTGCGATGTAGCGACGACAATTCGCGGAGGCCTGAATAAGCCCACTCTGGTTGCGACCGCACATCTACAAGCTGAGCCGCAGGAGTAACGGATAACATGTTCCAAGCTTGCTCGGGTGAAATATCCCCTGCATAGCGTGATTCATGATCGTGCATTGCCAATGACGTCATACTTGCCGTTTGCTTTGTTGTTTTTAATTACCCAGAATTGGGCAACGAAGAGGGGTGCGCCGTGTGCAACACGACGTTTTTGATATTGGTGTTAGGTAGTAAAAGTAGCGAAATTACTTACGCTGCTTTTAATGCTTTCACACGAGATGAGAGTCGGCTGATTTTGCGTGAAGCAGTATTGAGCTTGAGAACGCCCTTGCTTACACCACGCATTATTTCAGGTTGCGCCTGTTTGAGCGCATCGTGCGCAACCGTATAGTCGCCGCCTTCAATCGCTGTTTCGACTTTTTTAACAAAAGTACGAATGCGGCTTGTGCGCGACTTGTTGGTCGCAGTGCGGACAACGGTTTGACGATTCCGTTTTTCTGCCGATTTATGATTTGCCATGAGTGGACCTTTTTTAATCTTAAATCTTGTTAAACACCATCGTTTAGCACGATTAGGTTGTGGAAACTACTTGCGAGCTATGCACCCGTCAAGCGTATTTATGCACAGAATGCATTTTTTTCATGGCTCCCAAAAAACCCTAGGAAATCTGCGGATTTTTTGATGATGCAAAATGGTTGTATCGATAAAAATACCACAGCCCTACGCTGCAACGATTTAGACACTGAATGAGAACACTCACCTACGTGATTGGCATTGCTTACAAAAATAGGTGGCGCGGCCTGCCTGCACTATGTGCTGAATGGGCGAAGAGCACGTCTCACAGGGCATTTGAGCACGGTCATACACCTTAAAATGGTGCTGGAAATATCCACTATCGCCACTAGAACGCACATAATCACGCAGAGTGGAACCACCCGATGCCAGCGCAGCATGTAATACGGCACGTATGGATTGCACCATCTTTTCGGCGTGCTTAGCAGCTCTGTGAGCGGGCGTGCGCGGGTCGACGCCTGCCATAAACAGACTCTCGCTCGCATAAATATTTCCCACTCCTACCACCACTTCCTGATCCATCAGTGCTTGCTTGATGGCAGTTTTTTTATGCTTCAGCGCCTTCATTAAATATTCGGCATGAAAATGATTTGAAAGTGGCTCTGGCCCTAGATGTAAGAGCAATGGATGGGTAGGTTCTTCGCCCTTCTCCACCAGCAATAACAAACCAAATCTGCGTGGATCATTGAATACAATGCGCGCCCCCTCCTGCATATCGATGATACAGTGATCGTGCGTGCGCTTTGTGTAATCTTCTTTTGTCGTAACGGTCATTGTGCCAGACATGCCCAAATGCGCAAGAATGCAGGGCCCATCCTTAGTATCAATCAGTATGTATTTGGCGCGCCTTCTGAGGGCCACAACGCGTGTATTTATCAGTCTGGATTGAAAATCATCGGGGATGGGTTGACGCAAATCGCGCCTAAAAATGCTTATAGCCTCTATGGTTTTCCCTTTCATGAAGGGTTCTAAGCCTAGGCGGGTGGTTTCAACTTCGGGTAATTCGGGCATAGTGTTCACTTGTCGTTACGATGCAAACACGATAAGCAATGCGGCGCAGCATACAAGGAATACCTTTTTATGACACAAGAACGCACACACTTTGGCTACCGCGACGTTGCGTGGGAGGATAAATCCACCCTTGTGCGCGGCGTGTTTGAACGTGTTGCTTCTCGCTATGATATAATGAATGACGTTATGAGCCTAGGCATGCACCGCTTATGGAAACAGCGTTTTGTTGCTTGCGCACGCGGGAATGCTAAGTCCGTATTTCTGGATGTTGCTGGAGGCACGGGCGATATCGCGCTGCGCATTCGTGAACGCTTCAACGCTCCCGTCATGGTGTGCGATATTAACGCCGCGATGCTGAACGAAGGGCGCGCTCGGATGATTGACACGGGGCAAGCAGATGGATTACGCCATGTGTGCGGAAATGCAGAGTCACTGCCGATTCCGAGCGCATCGGTTGATGTATATACGATTGCATTTGGTATTCGTAATGTCACTGATATTCCACAAGCTTTGCGTGAGGCTTACCGAGTATTGAAACCAGGCGGACAGTTTTTGTGTCTTGAATTTTCTCCCGAGATATTACCTGCGCTGAAGCCCGTATATGATATGTACTCGTTTTCTTTATTACCACGTTTTGGGCAATGGATAGCGAAAGACCGTGATTCCTATCAATATCTCGCCGAATCCATTCGTCGCTTCCCTGCCCCATCGGTATTTGAAAGCATGATAAAAGATGCAGGGTTTACACGTACAAAATACGAAAAGCTCTCAGGCGGCATATGCGCGATTCATATGGGAGTGCGCATCTGATGCTGACGAACATACGCAATAGTTCACGGTTATTCTCTATCGCATGGACGCTGGCGCGCAACGATGCATTGTTTAGTTTTGAAGCACTCAAACTATCACCCTTTATAACGGCCATCTTGCGTCTAATTGCCCCTAAAAACCGCAAAGGCGAAACACCCGGCGAGCGATTGGCACGGGCGCTCGAATCGCTAGGCCCTACATTCATTAAAGCGGGGCAGGCACTTTCGACACGCGCCGATTTAATTGGCGAGCAACTCGCTGCGGATTTAGCCCGCCTGCGCGATCAGGTGCCGCCTTTCGATTCCGCCGTTGCAAAGCGCATTGTGGAAGAAGAGCTTGGCGCGCCAATTTCGGAATTATTTCTTTCGTTTGATGAAAATCCGGTTGCCGCAGCTTCCATTGCACAGGTGCATTTTGCTGTCACACACGAAGGAAAGCATGTGGCTGTAAAAATTCTGCGGCCTACGATTGAAGAAGCGTTTAAGCGCGATATTGCGCTAATGTATTGGATAGCAGATATAGTAACGCAGCGCATGCCTGTATGGTCGAAACGCCTGAAGCCGTTTGAAGTGGTGAAGCTATTCGATACCACCGTGCGGATGGAGCTTGATTTACGTAACGAAGCAGCAGCAGCTACGGAACTGAAAGAAAATACCAAAAACGATGATGGGTTTTATGTGCCCGAAATTGACTGGCAGAAAACTACCCAGCGCGTGCTCACTTTAGAGCGTATTTATGGCATGAATGGTGGGGATGTAGAAGCCATCAAGGCCAAGTTCCCTGACATGACGCTGATTGTAGAAATTGCAGCTTCGGCCTTTTTTAATCAGGTGTTCCGTGATGGGTTTTTTCATGCCGACATGCATCCAGGGAATTTATTCGTGCGCGATGATGGCTCGATTGCGGTGGTGGATTTTGGGATTATGGGCCGCATCGATCACGAAAGTCAGATGTTTCTGGCTGAAATTTTATGGGGGTTTCTACGTGAAGATTACAAGCATGTAGCGCAGGTGCATGTCGATTATGGCTACACCCCTCGTCATATTGATGTGAACCAGCTTGCCCAAGCCTGCCGCGCTATTGGTAAGCCTATTTTAGGCAAGCCGCTAAATGAAATTTCGGTAGGAAAATTGCTTGGGCAGCTGCTCCAGATTGCCGAGACGTTTGAGATGGTAGCGCAGCCGCATTTGCTGCTTCTGCAAAAAACCATGATGACGGCAGAAGGTGTTGGCCGTAGCTTTAATCCCAATGTGAATATGTGGAAGTTGTCAGAACCCCTGATTGCCTCGTGGGCTAAAATGAATCTTAATCCCGCAGCACGCATCAAAACTACCCTCAAGGAAGGTGCGCAAGCATTGCAGCAACTGCCACGCCTGCTGCGCGACACGCAGCGTTTTTATGACCGTATCGAGCAGAGCGGTGTGCCACTTGCACAAGCCAGCATCGATGCAATGACGGAAGCTAAACTCAAACTCCAGCGTGGCTGGCTGCGTTTAGGCTGGGCTACACTTTTGGTTGTAGCTGTTGTGCTCGTATTTGAGATTTTATAATTGGATTTGCGCGGTTTGCGCACTATATACAATGCTTATTCGTTATTCATGTAAAATAGGTAGTCCATGCGTTCGCTCTTACTCATTATATCTGGCAGTGTTGCAGCCTATAAAAGCCTAGAGCTTATTCGCCTGTGTCGCGAGCAAAATATCGCAGTAACGGCCATTCTCACTAAGGGCGGTGCGGCGTTTATTACGCCACTTGCTGTATCCTCTCTTACTGGTCGCAAAACATACGATACCTTGTTTTCGCTGACTGATGAAGTGGAAATGGGGCATATCGAGCTCTCGCGTAGTGCGGATGCTATTTTGGTTGCACCTGCTAGTGCCGATATTCTGGCAAAAATGGCGAATGGCATTGCAGATGATTTGGCAACTACGGCACTGCTTGCGACCAATAAGCCAGTGTTTATAGCACCAGCGATGAACCATAAAATGTGGTCGCACCCTGCAACACAGCGTAATGTTATGCAACTTGCGCAGGATGGTATTACGATTATCCCCCCCACAGAAGGATCGATGGCCTGCGGGGAATATGGTGTAGGGCGGATGGCAGAGCCTGCTGCCATTTTACAAACGTTGCTTCATGCAAGCACAGAATCTAAGCCTTTGGCGGGCAAGAAAGCAGTGGTTACAAGCGGCCCCACGCATGAGCCGATTGATCCTGTACGCTATATCGCCAACCGTTCTTCGGGTAAACAAGGACATGCGATTGCAGCGTCACTCGCACGTGCGGGGGCGGAGGTAACGCTTATTTCAGGGCCCACACAGCTTGCACCCCCCCTCGGCGTTCGCATCAACCATGTGACCACAGCTAAAGAAATGCTGGATGCCACATTAGCTGCGTTACCTTCAGATATAGTTGTGTGCGCAGCAGCCGTTTCGGATTGGCACGTGGCACACATTGCGAGCCTTAAAATCAAGAAAACAGCACCGCATTCCACCCCTCGCCTTACCTTGGTTGAGAATCCCGATATTCTGGCTCAAATAGCTCAGCACAAAACCAAGCGCCCTGCTCTGGTGATTGGTTTTGCGGCTGAAACCAACAATGTTCTGAAATATGCCCGCGATAAACGTAGAAAAAAACAATGC
>JAIXZB010000034.1 GCA_027489915.1 Rickettsiales bacterium
ATCAAGTCCAGAACTGGCGCTAAAAGCGCAATCACTTGCCAACCGAATCCGCAAAACTTTGGGGCAAGCGGAAGGAATCAGCCCTATCATTCCTCTCATCATCGGCACTCCCGAAGCTGCGTTAGAAGCGTCGTATACATTGCGTGAGGCGGGAATATGGATTCAAGCCATTCGCCCTCCAACTGTACCACCGGGCACCTCGCGGTTGCGTATAACGGTTAGTGCAAGTCACACCGAAGATCACATCGTACAGTTGCTAGATGCGCTGCAAACCATTAAAAAAACGCTATGAGCATTCTCACTCTAAGCGGCTGGACGCAGCCCACAAACGCACTTGCCGATATAATCGAAGGCGCCTTAGGCTTCGATTACAGCAATTACGTATCACCCGAAAAGGCAATTGAAGCGTTGCAGGTCTATAAAAATACCCCAAACATCGTTGCATGGTCGATGGGTGGTTGGCTCGCCTTGCAAGCCATAGCTGCAGGGGCGCTTGCTCCAAGATCGCTACTGCTCATTGCACCTCCTTTTCAGTTTGTGAATGATGCTAATTTTCACGATGGTATGCCGCCCGATATTTATGCCCAATTCCGGGAAAATTATGCAACCCAGCCCGAGCGCACATCCACACGCTTTCATGGCCTTGTCGCAAAAGGAGATAAATATTTCCGCGCTGTAATGGAAAGACTTGGCCACCATCACGAAGTTACCAATACCGAACGCTGGCTGCCGTGGCTTGATAGGCTTTCACAGAGTAACCTGGGTCATATTGCTGTGAATACGCCTAAAATCACACTTATCCACGGCGAGGAGGATGCCATCGTGCCCGTGGCGCAAAGCACACATTTAGCGAAGCGTCACCCTCAAATGCAGGTTTGCGTGTGGAAAGAGGTTTCCCACGCACCACATTTTCATGATACGGAGCGTTTTTTAGATTCTGTGAAAGCTGCTTATGTCAATTGATGCAAAACGCGTTGCTCTCGATTTTGGTCGCGCTTCAAGCGCATACGAAAAAGAAGCGCATATACAGTTTAGTATAATGTCGCAATTGCTTGAGTTATCCGCGCCCTACATTGAAAAAAACGCACGCGTACTAGATATTGGCTGTGGTACAGGCTGGTTATCCGATGCCCTAGCAGAGCGCCACATTGAGTGGCAGCTGCATGGTATCGATATCGCGCACTCCATGTGTAAATTGGCACAACCCAAACAAATTCTTACCAGTTGTGCGAGTGCAGAATCCCTCCCTTACGCGAATGCATCCTGCGATGCTATTTTTTCATCCCTGTGTGTGCAGTGGCTCGATAATCCACAGCATTTTTTGCGTGAATCCGCCCGTGTATTAAAACCCGGTGGTCGCGTTGCCATTGCCACGCTGGGTGCTCACACATTAAAAGAGCTGCGCGATACATTTGCATTATTGGGTGAAGAGTCACGCGTTATGCAGTTCCGTAGCGAGTTTGATTGGCTCGATATGGCGCTGAGCGAGGGATTCACCATGCGCCATATGCATCACTCGATTTGGAAAAATCCATACGATTCAATGCAAAATCTATGCAAAACTCTGCGTGCTATAGGTGCTGTAAATAAGCGTGTCGATCGCAAGCGCGGTTTCACAGGCACAACACTATTCGCTCAGGCATGCAATCATTACAACGCAGAGTATAAACGCACTGGCGGCGAATATAATAGAAAAGCCTACGGAGGCGGAGTGTGGGCATCGTGGCAACCTGTATTCTTGATGTTCGAGAAGCCAAAATGACGCGCTATTTCGTAACCTCAAGTGGCACCGAAATTGGAAAAACATTTGTAACCAGTCTGTTATTGCGTCAGGCAGCAGGCAGGTTCAGGGCCTATAAACCCATCATTTCAGGTTTCGATGAAGCCAATCCAGCAGACTCCGACACCGCGATATTGTTGGGCGCACAACAGCTTCCCTGCGATGCAGCGCATATCGACATGATTTCACCCCACCGCTTTGCGGCTCCATTATCGCCCCATATGGCGGCAACATTAGAAGATAAAACGCTCGATTTTTTTGAAGTTGTTTCATGGTGCAAAACTCGCCCAGCAATGGCGGATGCTATATTGTTTGAAGGGGCTGGTGGAGTCATGGTTCCTATCAACAACACCCACACCATGCGCGATATAATGCAAGCCCTTGGCTATAATACCATTTTGGTGGTTGGGTCGTATTTAGGAAGTATCAGCCACAGTCTAACCGCTGCACAAAGTCTAGAGCAGGCGGGTTGCGCTATTCAGGCCATAATCGTAAGTGAATCAGAACACAGCACGGTTTCGCTATCAGATACTGTGTCCACTCTGCGCCAGTTTTTGCCTTTCGTAAGGCATATAGAAGCCCTGCCGCGTGTTAAAAGATGGCAAGATGCACCGAATTTGCTACATATCCTTTTATGAACCCAACCTTAAAGCGCCTGCTGTTTCCTTTTTCCAAACGCGAGCCAAGTCCGCGTGATCGCTATGCGAATTATCAAGCGCGTGTTTTTGCCACTTCCGTGGATTTAGCATGTTTATTCTTTTTGCTTTATGAACCGTTTGCGTGGCTTGGGCGCATTATTTATGGCGATTCAGCGCCGAGCGACGCCATTGCACAAGGCGCCAATATGTCATGGCAGCAAGCGCTTGATCTCTATTCAAGCCCAGAGATTGCAACCTTAGCGGCGCTTAACTTCAGTATCCAAGTATTCATCATCGCCTTGTTATACACCAGTTGCCAGTTAGGCTTTGGCACAACACCTGGCCGCTACATTATTGGTATTAAATTGGTCGATGCAAAAACCGAAGAACCACCCACATTGTTTCAATACATACGAAGGTTCTTTGGCTACTTCATATCGCTGCCCCCACTCATGCTCGGATATATCTGGAGTATGTGGGATGCAAAGCGCCAGACTTGGCACGACAAAATAGCAGGAACCGTCATGCTTGATTTGCGTCCAGATGGTTGGTATTGGGCTCAAATAAAGCATCTATATCGCAAAATACGCGGAACAAATACAGCCTAACGCTTGCGGAATACGCGGTGTGCAAACCACCCGCAACTAAGCGCTACAGAAATGCAAAGTAGCCCGTATAGCAGAGCATGCGTTTGAGAAATTTCAAACAGCCACGCTTCAAATCCTGTTTTCACTGCCATAATGGGCAATATCTGTGCGCCAATAAGCTTTCCATCATCTATCAAATATACTTCTGCCTGATACTGCCCTCGCGGCATGGTATCGGGAAAGTGAATACGGGTTTTGAATAAAGTTTCGCCAAAGAATCTAATCGGTGCAGGCTTGGAAGAATATAGTTTTTCTCTTGATTTAATACGAATCACCGCATTATCAAATGCATCGGGATGCGATGCAGTCGATGCCGTGTCTGCAATCATGGATTTTAAATCAATCGAGAGATTTTTAAACAATGCATCCGCACCCATTTCCGAAAAATCTCGCGTGGATGCAAGCGCCATAAATTGCGGTAATCCATCATATTTCGTCTTGCGCACATACATCCACATTCCAGCAATACGTTGCTTTTCGCGTACTGTTACATCCCGCATTGGGCCACGTACCGCAATCACAATATCTCCCGGCTCATTACGCGCACCAAAAAGTAAAATCTCAGTGCCGCGAAAGGCTGCATGCAGCTCAATTACAGCCGAAGATGCATCGGCAGAAAGAGGTTTCGCCACAGCTGGGCTGGCACATAGCAGAAAGATACATACGAATACAAAACGTTGCATGTTATCCCCGCGGCATAATGGTATAAAGCTCATCTGGTTGCGCAAATAAGCCAACCGCAAGCTTTACAGCCACAATCGCAAGCAATACCGAAAGCAAAATCCTGCCATGCCCCACGGGCATTTTGTTGCTAACCCGCGCACCCCATTGTGCGCCTACTACCGAGCCAATCATCAGCAGTACTGCAAGTACCAGATCCACCGTGTGGGTGGTGAGTGCATGCATTAACGTCACCGAAGCAGTTATAAAAATAATCATGTAAAGCGAGGTCCCCACAATCACAGCAGGCGGCATGCGCAGAATATATATCATGGCAGGAACCAGAATAAATCCGCCCCCAACGCCCATCATCGAAACAATAAATCCGACCGCAACTCCAAGTCCAATCGGCACCAGCGCACTGTGCGATACTTGCGATTGCCCAAAATCACGCTTGAATGGCAGATGCTTCAGAATCGGCCAGTCAAGCCCCACCGCCACGATAGCTGCGTCCTTGGAAGTGAATAATTTATAGCCTTCTATGGCCATAATCACTGCAATCACACCAAGTAGGCAGATATACATCAACGTAATCGTAATATCCGCCTGACCAGAGCGTTGGAGTGCAGAAAAAAGCCATATCCCAAGTGCTGCGCCAGCTATGCCGCCAAGAATCAATAAGTTCCCTATATCCGTATCAACCCGCTTGGCCTTCCAGTGATGCAAAAACCCTGAAAACGACGATGCTACAATTTGGCACGCAGATGAAGCAACCGCCACCGCAGGCGGAATACCCAGAAAAATAAGCAGTGGCGTTAAAATAAACCCGCCGCCAATACCGAATAAACCAGCAAGCACACCAGTGACTGCCCCAAGCGCAATCAGCAACCATGCCGGTTCCGAAAGTTCCGCAATCGGCAAATACACGTGCATTTAAGCCGTGCTAGCGAATGTAGGAGTTAAAATACTGCCTGAAGCGCATTTCTGCTTCGCGGTCGTAAGATGTAACCATTTGCGTTGCCATATCGTGCCATAGTTTCTCACGATCTGCGAGCGATGCCTTTTCATTTATTGTGCGCGAACGCGTTACGCGCACATCTCCCTCCGCGCGTGACATGGCGCTAGTGCCATCATATAAACGCAGCGTTACACTAATCGCACCATCATAACGCTCACTTTGATCGTCGGTGAAGAACCCACGCACACCATCTTTCACAGGTAGCTTATTTTCTTTGATAGAAGCATCGGTGATAACCACGTCAAGCTGTCCCGTGGTTCCCACTGCCTGCACACGCTCATTCGCCCAAATTTTGATTCCTGCAGCAGGCGACATGCTCATCTGATGTTCCACATGCGGAGCGCGTAAAGGCGATGTGTATTCTTCTACCACGTTGATTTTAGCCACATTGAGTTTAATCACCGGTTGCGTGCGAAAACTAACAGGCGATAGTGTGTAGCTAACTGGTGCAGGCTGACACGCCGCAACGAGCAACATCATTGTAGCAGCAACAAAGCGCATAAAAAACTCCTACGAACGAATTATATTCATGGCTTAACATAGGCTTTTTTTCAGCTTATTCAAGCACTACTGCCTTTGAAGGCAATTTAGCATCTGGCGCACGAATATACAGAGGCACTAACTGATGTATATCCACAAAAGGGGCATTATGATGCACGAAATCCTGCGCAGCGGGAAGGGTGGCTTCTGCAATCCAGCGCGCGCTATCAATATCTACAAGTAAAGACGCAGTATTTCCTGCCACACGTATATCAGAATCAAGCACCGGCACAAATGCCTCGGGCGAATACAGTGCAATCGCATTCTGTGGCGCAGCTACACTCTGTTTCACGTGAAACATTTGTGCGTATATTTCACCTTTGCCAGCATTAAGCGCCACCCAGAACGCCGCATCATCGCACTGCGCCACTACCGACATCGCCACTGCCTGAAGGCTAGTAAGTATCATCACGTCCATATTACGCGCAGCGACAATCCCTTGCGCGGCTGCAAGCCCAATACGAATTCCGGTAAAGCTGCCGGGCCCATAGGTAGTAATCAGGGTCGATACTTCATCGTAGCCAATTCCAGCCTGGGTTAACACACCCTCAATCATCACCATCAACTGCGCCGTTTGCTTGTTGGCGCTGTGCTCTTGCACCGAAAACACGCGGCCTTTATGAAGCAACGCAACACTAAGTCCCATTACCGAGCAATCAAATGCCAAGCGTGTTGCGTCGTGTGCTAAAACGGGTGTAAGGTCTTTCATAGGTTACAGCTACGCGAAATCCAGCAATAATCAAGCGCGAGGTAAGTATGACACTAGCACAAATGCACTGCGAACCTTGCCTCACAGGCGATGGCAAACTTAGCGCCGATGAAGCGCTGGCCTATCTCGACACTCTGAAATCCTGGCATTTAAGCGAAGATAAAACCACAATTTTTCAGCGTTTTACCTTTCGCACATTCAAGGCAGCGCTTGCCTTTGTCAATCGCGCAGGCGAGGTGGCAGAGGCCGAAAATCATCATCCCGATATTCATTTTGGTTGGGGTTACGCCGAATTTCATATTACCACGCACGAGGCAGGTGGCCTAACCCGAAACGATTTTATTCTCGCTGCTAAAATCGATAACTTGGCAAGCTGATGCAGCTTTGCTAGAACGTCCTTCATGAAAAAACTCCATATCAAAACCTATGGTTGCCAGATGAACGCATACGATTCTGTGCGTATGGCCGATTTGCTGACTCCGCTAGGATATAGCGAAACCAGTAATCAAAGCGATGCGGATATTGTGATTTTAAACACCTGCCACATCCGCGAAAAGGCCTCCGAAAAAGTGTATTCCGAGCTAGGTCGCATCCGCGCCGAAAAAGATGCATGGGCGCGCGATGGCAAGCGTAAACTCATTGCTGTTGCAGGCTGCGTAGCTCAAGCCGAGGGTGAAGAAATTATCGCACGCGCTCCGTATGTCGATATTGTGGTCGGCCCTCAATCCTATCACACGCTCCCTCAACTCATTCAAGAAACCATCCGCGAACAGCGCGCTGCCATTAATCTCGATTTCCCCGAAGAAACCAAATTCGATGCTTTGCCAGAATCGTTACAACCGCAGGGTATATCCGCGTATGTTTCCGTACAGGAAGGCTGCGATAAATTCTGTAGCTTTTGCGTTGTTCCCTACACGCGCGGTGTAGAATATTCGCGTCCAGTCGATGCCATAGAGCGCGAAATTCGCACCTACCTAGACCAAGGCACGCAGGAAATTGTGTTGCTTGGCCAAAACGTCAACGCCTATCATGGCGCAGGAGAGGGCGGCAGCGAGTGGGATTTAGCCAAACTTATTCGCCATATCGCCCCCCTTCCTGGTCTTAAGCGCATTCGCTATACTACCTCGCATCCACGCGATATGAGCGATGATTTAATCGCCGCCCATGGCGATATCGAAAATCTGATGCCCATGCTGCATTTACCCGTGCAGTCAGGTTCCAACCGCATCCTGAAACAGATGAACCGCAAACACACAGCCGAAGATTACCTCACCATCATCGAAAAACTCCGTGCAGCGCGGCCCGATATGGGCTTTTCTTCTGATTTTATCGTCGGCTTTCCTGGCGAAACTGAAACAGAGTTCGAGGCAACTTTGCGTTTGGTCGAAACTGTAGCGTTCGCGCAGGCCTATTCCTTCACCTATTCCGCCCGTCCGGGAACTCCCGCCGCCGACCGTGCGGAATTGATAGACGAAGCCACCAAAAACGAACGTTTGGCGCGGTTGAACTCCATTTTACAGCGTCAGCAACTACACACCAACCAGCGCATGCTTGGCCGCACCATTCCTGTTCTTTTCGATCGCATAGGTAAGCGCGATGGCCAAATCCTTGGCAAATCGCCATGGATGCAGTCTGTGTATGTTCAGCAAGCTGTGGAATACGCGAATCGGTTAGTTGACGTGCGTATTACAGGCGCATACCTTAACTCACTAAGTGGCGAAATAGTGGATTCCACAGCGCCGTTTTCACACATACCTTCGGGGGATTATGGCGAAGCCACACACGGATAAAGCACGCGGCCACAAACCTTCGCGCGACACCCAAACCGTCAATGTCTTTTTTGATAAAAACCACATTCTACCCATTCTTTATGGCGAAATGGATTCGCATCTGGAGCGCTTAGAGCAACTGCTGAATGTATCGCTGGTTTCTCGTGGCAATATGCTCTCTATCACTGGCCATAAGCGCGATATTGAAGCAACCGAGGAGGTGCTACAAGGCCTCTATCGTCAAGCCGAAAATGGTATCGATTTGGGCTTATCTAACATCGATGCAGCCGTAAGATTACTGCCACCTATCACCGATAAAAAACCCAAGCAAAAAAGCGAAGATGAGCCAACCGATGCCGATGTCTACATCAAGACATTGCGCAAAACCATCGTGCCCTATTCACACGTGCAGGCCAACTACATGCGCGGGTTATATGATAACGATTTACTGTTCGCCCTCGGGCCCGCAGGTACAGGCAAAACCTACATTGCTGTTGCAATGGCCGTGTATCAGTTCATCAACAAAAAAGTTGAACGCATCATCCTTTCGCGCCCTGCGGTGGAAGCAGGCGAGAAACTTGGATTTTTACCTGGCGATATCAAGGACAAACTCGACCCCTTCATGCGTCCGTTATACGATGCCTTGTTTGATATGATGCCTGCCGAGCGTGTACAGCAAGCCATCGAAAGTGGCGAAATTGAGCTGGCGCCTCTAGCGTTCATGCGTGGTCGTACCTTTAGCAACGCTTTTGTGATTCTCGATGAAGCGCAAAACACCACCCGCACTCAGATGAAAATGTTTTTAACCCGCATGGGCGAGCATTCGCGTATGATTATCACAGGCGATTTATCGCAAATCGATTTGCCCAAAGATGTAAAATCTGGCCTTGCCGATTGCATTCCCAAAATCGAGCAAATTCCCGGAATTGGTGTGGTGCGCTTTAGCGAAACCGATGTGGTGCGTCACCCGATTGCGGCTAAAATCATCAAAGCCTACGATGAATGGGAAGACCGCAAAAAACAACATATGGAAGCGCAAGGCGACTTTCCGGAGCTGTAACCCATGGCTTCGTCGAACGTCACTATCCTTACCTCGCACGATGTGTGGAAAAACGTTTGGCCACGTTTTCGTGTGGAGGCACGCAAAGCTGTCAACGCAACGCTTAAGCATCAGAAACATAAACGCGAACAGGTTGCGGTTATGTTTGCCGATAATAGCGTCATAGAGCCCCTGAACAAAGCCTACCGAGGTAAAGCAAAACCCACCAATGTGCTCTCGTTCCCGAGCGATGAAGAGGATGAATTGGGCGATATTCTTCTGGCATACGAAGTGATTGCACAAGAATCCGATGCCCAGCAGAAAACCTTGCGTGATCACACAATGCATCTCATTGTCCACGGAACGCTGCATTTGCTAGGGTTTGACCATGAAAACGATGTGGAAGCAGAGCGTATGGAAGCACAGGAAATAGCAATTCTTGCAACCTTAGGTATTGCGAACCCTTACAGCGTCCGTTAGTATTTACCTACCATGCCAGACACTGCACAGCGTACATCCACTGAAGACGGCCCAAGTCAATCGCAGCAAAGCGCTTTAAGCAGCGCAGCTACAGCAGCGCGTAAGGAGTTGCTAGAATCACCATTACAACGCAGTTCACGCCTACAATCAGCTGTGCGTTGGTTTCGCAGTGTGGTAGGCAGAGAAGAAGCGAGCCTTAAAGATGTCATTGAAGAAGCGCTGGAGGAAAATACCCATTTTTCCGAACAGCTGACCGAAGAAGAGCGCACCTTACTCAAAAACGTCGTAAGTTTTGGTGAACTAACCGTTATCGATATCATGGTGCCGCGCACTGATATTTTGGCGGTCGAGCGCGATTATAGTCTGCATGAATTACTCAACCATGTGCGCGATATCGGTCATACCCGTATCCCTGTATATCATGAATCGCTCGATAAAATCGAAGGGTTCATCCACGTAAAAGATCTGTTCAATTACATCGCTGAGCCTGAGTCCTTCTCCATCAAAATTGTAATGCGAGAAATTCTGTTCGTTCCACCTTCCATGCGTATCGTCGATTTACTCTTAAAAATGCGCATGTCAGGCTGCCATATGGCGATAGTGGTGGATGAATATGGTGGAACCGATGGTTTAGTGACCATGGAAGATTTATTTGAAGAAATCGTGGGCGAAATTCAAGACGAGCACGATGAAAACGAACAGCGCCCGCTATTTCGCTGGGTCAACGATCACGTGCTGGAAGTCGATGCACGCGCAGCCATTGATGATGTGGAGACAGTGCTTGGCGCCAAGATATGCGATGCAACCGAAGATGCCGAAGATTTTGATACATTAGGCGGTTATGTGTTTTCAGCCCTTGGCCGTGTACCTGCCAAAGGCGAGGTGGTAACACGCCTTGATTTGAATCTGAAAATCGAAGTCACCGCAGCCGATCCACGCCGCATTCACAAATTACGTATTGTACGTCTCCCAAAACAACAGTCGCAAGCAAACTAGCGTGCATTACATAAAACGCATTGCAACGAATGCTACGGCACGCACAGGATTTCTGCGTAGCCTTCAATTATTCATATGTGGTGGCCTGTGCCTGCTTTTATTCTCCCCATTCGATGTATGGCCTCTGCTTTTTGTATTGATTCCTTTTCTCTTTATAGTGCTGAGTGCTGCTCCCACAGCCCGCCGAGCCATGTGGGATGGGTTTAGTTTTGGCTACGGGTTTTTTATTTTTGGCACCTATTGGATAGCCATTTCACTCACCGTTGATTCTGATAAATTTGCATGGCTTATCCCTTTTTCTGTATTTGGCCTGAGTGCACTATTTGCCTTATATTTCGTGCTATTTAGCTATTGTTATCACAAGCTAAAGTCGCTCTCACTCATACGAAATATTTTTATATTTGCTGTATTGTGGGTCGTTATAGAGTACCTACGTTCACTGGGTATTTTTGCATTCCCTTGGAACTTAATTGGCTACAGCGTTGCATCCATACCTTTCCTGCTACAAGCTGCATCAATAGTCGGAATCTATGGCTTGAGCTTACTTACTATGTGCATGGCTTTAGCACCACTGCCATTGCTATTGCAGCCTTCAAAAAAATATTCACGCGGCATGCTCACAGCAGTAACCGCCTGTGTCATTATATTGTGTGCGAATGCATTACTAACCAGCCCCACCCCGAAAAGCAAAAAAATCACTCGAATACGTATAGTGCAACCCAACATTCCTCAGGTTCTGAAGTGGGATAATGATCATGTGCAGAGCATATTCCGCACACTCGGAGCGCTGTCACAAATAGAATCCGAAGCAGCAAAACCCGATATTATCATCTGGCCAGAAACAGCAGTACCCTTTACCTTACGTGCAGATAGCGAATGGCAGCGCTATATGGCACAGTGGGTGCCTGACAGCGGTGTCATTATCACAGGCGCCATTACCGAACAGAATGGTGGATTTAGAAACGCGCTGATTTCACTGAACAGACATGCCCAGCGTGAATCGGAATACGCAAAACGGCATCTCGTTCCCTTTGGAGAATTCATCCCACTGCGCACCGTGCTGCCACTCGAAAAAATAGCACCGGGTCCAAGCGATTTTGCGCGTGGTACTTCAAATAAAGCATTAACGCTTAAAAATCATCCAGCGTTTCAGCCCATGATTTGCTACGAATCAGCATTTCCGTGGCTCGCAAAAAGCGAAGGACCGCGCCCAGATTGGCTACTCACCATCACCAACGATGCTTGGTTTGGCGATAGCCCTGGCCCCTATCAGCATTTTACCATGAGTAGGGTAAGGGCCGTTGAACAAGGATTGCCGATTATTCGTGTAGGCAACACCGGAATAAGCGCAGCAATAGATGCTGATGGTAAAGTGCTGCGTACTTTGAAGCTGGGGGAGCAGGGAATTATTGACGTCGCTTTGCCAGCACCAAAAACAAACACGCTTTATGCACACTACGGTGAGATGATTCCTATCGGCTGTATATTAACGATTATTTTACTTCTTTGGGTATATAGTAAAAACAACCGTAAGTTGATTAATTAATTCTTCTCTTGCGCGAGTGGCCAGTAAGGGCTAGGTAATAAAGTAGTTAAATAAAGGTTAAGTGTACGTGTCAGATGCCCATCCAGTAGATGTATATGTAGGGAAGCGACTTCGGTTGAAGCGCACCTTGCAAGGGTTGAGTCAGGAATCCATTGGTAACGCCATTGGTGTGACCTTTCAGCAGATTCAAAAATATGAGCGCGGCATAAATCGAATGGGTGCATCGCGCTTATTCGACTTCGCGCGCGCACTCGGCGTTCCAGTATCCTATTTCTTTGACGGATTTACCGAAGATTCTGCATCCATGCAGGCAAATCAAGGTATGGCAGAAAATGCTACCCCAAGCTTTCAGGGGCAGGACCCTATGAATAGCCGCGAAACAGTCGAGCTAATGCGCGCTTATTATCGCATTAAAAATCCAACACAACGCAAGCGCGTTTTAGAGTTGGTCAAATCCATGGCGGATTCAGACACGTAATCCTTGACGTTGCCCATTTAATCTCTACAAGCAATTTTATTACGTGGGCATTTCCTGCTTGGCGGCCACGAGAATTGCATTTCAGCAATACCGGACTAAGCACAGTAGGCGCGCAATGCGTCCCTGTGTAGCCAGCATGTTTTACTCACACAACCACGCAAGAGGTCACAGTGAATAATACATCCTACACCCGCGATAAATACGTGTTTACCAGCGAATCAGTATCCGAAGGGCACCCCGATAAGCTATGCGATCAAATCTCTGATGCGATTGTCGATGCGTGCCTGACTGTAAACCCAGAAGCACGCACTGCTATTGAAGTGATGGCAACCACTAATCGCGTGGTGATTTCAGGTGAATACCGTGGTGCAGACACAATAAATGCAAAGCGTCGTGAAGAAATAGCGCGTGAGGTCGTAAAAAATATTGGCTACGATCAGGAAGGGTTCGACTGGCGCAAATTATCTGTGGAAGATCATGTCCACGCCCAATCCGCCGATATTGCCATGGGAGTCGATTCTGGCGCTGCTAAAGAAGAGGGGGCAGGAGATCAGGGAATTATG
Source organism: Rickettsiales bacterium (assembly GCA_027489915.1). Taxonomy (GTDB): domain Bacteria; phylum Pseudomonadota; class Alphaproteobacteria; order Rickettsiales; family UBA3002; genus JAIXZB01. The sequence goes on from JAIXZB010000034.1 coordinate 12,864, forward strand.
TTTGGCTTCGCCTGCCGCGAAACCGAAGAGCTGATGCCAGCAACATTATTTTATTCACACCGTATTTTGCAGCGTCTTTCCGAAGGCCGTCGTAACGGAACATACAGTCAGCTTGGGCCAGATGCGAAGAGCCAAGTCTCGCTTGATTTTGAGCATGGTGTACCAGTGCGCGCCAATTCAATTGTGGTTTCAACGCAGCACAAAGAAGGCGTATCGCAAGCCGAAATTCGTGACATCGCCCGCAAAGAAATTCTTGCCGTTTTACCTCAAGGCTGGATGTGCCCAGAAGAAAAATTATTTGTAAACCCAACTGGCCAGTTCATCATTGGCGGGCCAGATGGCGACACAGGGCTCACAGGCCGAAAAATTATTGTTGATACTTACGGCGGCGCATCGCCTCACGGTGGCGGCGCATTCTCTGGCAAAGATCCAACCAAAGTCGATCGCTCCGCAGCCTATGCAGCGCGCTATCTTGCAAAAAACGTGGTTGCAGCTGGCCTTGCGGATCGCTGCA
>JAIXZB010000106.1 GCA_027489915.1 Rickettsiales bacterium
ACGCGCTCATGATGCAGTGTTGCTTGCAATATTGCAAGATGCTGAGCGGGGCACGGTGTGGTATGATACGGCCTGTGTGTGGGCAGCCGCGCTGGCGTACACCTTCCCTGTCGAGTGCGATGCGAGTGTGGCCTCGCCCTTGCAATCGACTAAACTGGAACTGGCTGCTGCCGATGCTATCAGCAAACAGGATTGGGTGAAGGCGCGCCCGCTGGTGGCGAAATTAAAGGAACTGTCGGCGACACTGCCCGAGCAGCGCGAGCGCGCAAACCAACTGGCACTGCTGCTGCCCCCTGCGCAAGACGCAAAGGACTAACCCATGCAACGCGCCAGACTCAGTGCAGCGCTTAATGTGGTAACGTTGCTGCTTCTGCTCTCAGGATGCAGTTATATGCCAAGCTGGGCAGGTGGCGATGCGCCTAAAAAAATCGCCAAAGATGCGGATAAACGCTTAGCCGTAGTGGCAGAAGATACCTTGATTGCAGCCAACCCTGAAGCTTCGGGGCTGATTGCTGATGTGCCTGATCAGGTGAGTAACGCCACATGGTTGAATATCAACGATGCAATGCAATCGGGCCATTTAGGTATAACGGGGATTGAAAATTCCGACAGTGTACGTATCGGCGAAGGCGAGGGATTCGAGCAGGGTATTGTGCCTACTCCTGTGGTTGCGAACGGAACGATTTATGCCATGGATGGTATTGGCGCGATTTCGGCACATAGCACTAAAGATATTGGCGTGGTGCGTTGGGTATCCAGCGCGCTGGTGGAAGAAGACGAGCCCGCAGTGTTGGGCGGTGGCCTGAGCTTGGGCGGTGAGGTGTTATATGCCGCAACGGGATATGGTAAGCTTGCGGCGTTTGATGCAAAAACGGGCAAGCGTTTGTGGAAAGTGGGCATTGGCGTGCCCGTGCGCGGCGCACCGCAAGTGGCGGAAACCGAAAAAGGCCCTGTGGTGGTGGTGCTTACGGTAGATAATCAGACACTTGCCTATGACGGGGCCGCAGGCCAAGCACTCTGGACCCATCGCGGCATCCGCGAGACGGCGGGGTATTTAAGCTCGGTGTCTCCTGTAGTGGCTGAGGATATGGTGATTTCTGCCTATAGTTCGGGCGAAATTATTGCCCTGCGGCTTGCCACGGGCGACCCTGTCTGGAGCGATGCACTCTTAAGCCCCGAGCGCACACGCGCTAGTGATGTGTTCACCGGCATCGATGCCGACCCTGTGGTGAAGGATAGTATTGTCTATGCCATATCCAACAGCGGGGTGATGGTGGCGAATGCACTCATCAATGGCCGCGCCTTATGGCAGCAGAAACTCAGTGGCCATGACACGCCTTGGGTAGTGGGAAATATGGTGTACTTGCTCAATACCAAACACCAACTCGTGGCACTCAGCCGTGGCGATGGCAGCGTGGTCTGGACAAAAGAACTCGCCATTACCGACAAAGCAAAACGCGATACCACTCCAACACTGTATGGCCCGATTCTGGCGGGGAATGCGGTGGTGGTGCTGAATGACGATGGCGAGATGATCACTTTCCGTCCGCGCGATGGCAAAAAGCTGGGTGTCTATGACATTGAAAGCGATATCGGCGCCCCACCCGTGATTGCGGAAGGTGTGCTGTATCTGGTGACCCGTAGCGGAACATTGGTGGCGTATAGGTAATGCAGGTGACGGATAACTATACAACCCCACAGTTTTGTGCTGTATAGGCCGCAACTAACCTTGAAAATCGTATAAAAATGAAAAAACTTGCCATAGTTGGCCGCCCCAATGTGGGTAAATCGACGTTATTTAACCGCTTGGCGGGTAAACGGCTTGCGATTGTGGACGATACGCCCGGTGTAACGCGCGATAGGCGCTATGCACCAGGGCATCTCGCGGGGTTGGATTTTATTCTGATTGATACGGCAGGGATGGAAGAAGCCGCCAAGGATGCGCTCGAGACCCGTATGCTGGCGCAAACCAATGCCGCAATTAAAGAAGCCGATATGCTGCTGCTAGTGATTGATGCGCGCGTGGGCATCACCAGTGCTGATGAGCATTTTGCCGAACTGGTGCGCCGTTCGGGCAAGCCGATACTGCTGCTGCTGAATAAATCAGAAGGCAAAGCAGGGGATGATACCGCCATCGATGCGTATCGTTTGGGGCTGGGCGAACCGCTGCGTATTTCGGCTGAGCATGGCGAAGGCATGGGTGATTTTTTCAGCGCGCTTTTGCCGTTTATTGAAGACGAAGACGCAGATGCGGTAGAGGAAGAAATCATCCCCAAAGCCAAACGCGTGCGCAAACCCCGCGCAGCCGAAGCCGTAGCAGCGAAGAAAAAAGCAACCCCCGTGATGGTTGCGGATGATGAAGACGAGCTGATAGAAGACGAGCCGATTCCTGTGATGCAGATTGCGATTGTGGGCAGGCCGAATGCGGGAAAATCTACCCTCATCAATGCGCTCTTGCATGAAGACCGCCTGCTGACAGGCCCCGAGGCAGGCATCACCCGCGATGCGATTGCGGTGGATTATGAATATAACGGCATGCCGATAAAGCTGGTCGATACTGCAGGCATGCGCAAAAAAGCGAATATCACCGCAAAACTCGAAGGCATGTCGGTAGGCGATTCGCTACGCGCCATTCAATATGCGCATGTGGTGGTTGTGGTGATGGATGCGACCATTCCACTTGAAAAACAAGATGCCACGATTGCTGCATTGGTAGAGCGCGAAGGGCGCGCTTGCGTGCTGGCTTTGAGCAAATGGGATTTGATTACCGATAAAAACGCGCTGATGGAACAGCTGCGCTACCAGTGCGATATGCAATTGCCGCAGATGAAAGACATCCCCATGGTGCCGCTTTCAGCGCTCAAGGGCAAAGGGCTTGAGAAGCTGATGGATGCATGTTTTGCCACCTACGCAGTGTGGAATAAGCGTGTGAGCACCGCGCAGCTGAACCGTTGGCTGGAAGGGGCACTTGGCACCCACACCCCGCCACTGGTGAAAGGACGCCGCCTGAAAATCAAATACATGACCCAAGCCAAAACCCGCCCGCCGACCTTCAGCCTGTTCACCAACATCGCCGATGGCTTCCCTGATTCGTATATGCGCTATCTTGTCAACGGCCTGCGCCAGACGTTTGCGCTGCCTGGTGTGCCCTTGCGGATTATCTTGAAGGCAGGGTCTAACCCGTTTGAACATAAGAAAAAACGGATAAATCACTAGGCTCAACATCAGTTCTTCATCGCGAAAATGTCATCAAGCTGTCACTGGAAAATTGGCGCTGCAGGGCAATAATGCTTGCAAAATCAAGGAGTGGCGCGATGACACAATGGGTTTCAATGGCAAGCAGCACGCAACACGCACTAAGTGTGCTTGATGAAGGATTCATATTGGGAGAGGGCAGCCCAACAAAAAAAATGTGTCTATACTATGCGTATGTACCATCAGAAGCCATGGATTTGCTTGCAACACGCGATGCTTTGCAGGATAGGCTTCGTGGCATACTGGGTGCACAGGGGATTTCCATTGACTATCAGCTGTCAGACTGCCAAGGCAAAGCCGCATTAAAAGTGGAAATTACAGGCGGTGCATTGCTCAAATATAACACACTCGAGCGTGAGCGGGATAAATACAGTGGCCGTATGTAGGGTTACGGTTGCGCTACGTTTCTGATAATGAGAATCTCTCCAAATTACTTTTGGAGCACCTCATGCGCCGTCATTCAGAATCGGGATTTGCCCTTGTTGCCATTGCGGCATTGCTGATTGTGGCGGCGATAATTGCAGCCAGCTTGCTGTTAAAAAAGGACAACGCGCAGGTGTGGGAGACCAAAACAGACACCAAAGCGCAGATGCAAACCATCGAAGATGCGTTGATAGGATTCCAGCGTGCCAATCACAGGCTGCCCTGCGCTGCACCTGTGAATGCTGCAGCCGATGCGGCCAGTTTTGGCACTGAAGGTGCAAATTGTGCCGCAAGCGGAGGTATTTCAGGCATTACACGCGTGGATATTGGGGGCGGTGTGATGATCCGCATCGGCGCATTGCCTGTACGCACCCTTGGGCTTGTCGCAAACCTCGCTGCCGATGCATGGGCAAACCGGTTCAGCTATGTGGTAATGGAGCGCTTAACCGACCCGTATCAGTTTTCTGATGTGGCGGGTAGTCTGCAGCTGCAAGATGCAAATGCTAGCGTGCTGGTGACCGATGGTGCATTTGCCGTGATTTCGCACGGGGCAGATGGCAAGGGTGCCTTTTCGGCCAAAACAGGCGCAGCAACGGCTGCCTGCACAGCAAGTGCAGGACGCGATCAGGAAAATTGCGATAACGATGCAGTGTTTATTGCCACAAGCAGTAACCCAGAAGCAGGCGCTGGTTTTTATGATGATGCTATCACACTCAAAGCCCGCGATGTCCAGGCAACGGGCATGAATATACCGTGCTACACCCCGCGCACCCCAAGCCCTTATGCATGGACGGGGGGATGTTCAGCAAGCTTCGTACAAGCGTTACACGGAGCCACCCAAACCATCACCGATGCCACAGTTCCAAACACAGGCAGTGCAGATGTGCGCTGCGAAAATGGTGCATTCGTAGTGGTGAGTGAGAGCTGCACACCCTGATAGACAAAAATATGCGTAAATTGAAGAAATGAAATGATGCAATATTTTCCTTAAATTGGAGCAACGGTGTATGAATAAAACCAGTCAATCGGGATTTGCATTACTGGCTTTGGCAGGAGTGTTAATAGCTGCCTCATTGGCAATTGCGACATTCATGATGTCGAAAGACAGACAGCAAACGTGGCAGCCTAATATTGAATCAAAAGAGAAATTAGAACGCATAAAAGATGCGCTTGTGCAATATCAGCGCGCACATCACAAATTACCCTGTCCTGCTCCAATCAATCAGTTGCCTGATAGCATCAACTATGGGGTAGAAGCCCTCAATTGCGCTGCTGTGCCTGTGATTTCGGGACTAACACGCGTGGATATTGGCGGTGGTATTTTCATACGGATAGGGTCGTTACCAATTAAAGCGTTAGGATTAGACAGTGATTTTGCCATAGATAATTGGAATAATCGCATAAGCTATGTGGTGATGGAACAGCTTACGGATCCATTTCAATTTTCTACAACGCCTGGCCTGTTGGAACTGAATGATACATTGGGTGCATCTATAATACCTAATGGCGCTTTTGCACTTATTTCGCATGGTAAAGATGGCGGTGGTGCCGTTGGTTTAAAAACAGGGTTGATCAGTAAAGCCTGCAGCACAAGCTCGCTCCGGGACCAAGAAAATTGTGATAATGATAAGCAGTTTACACGAGGTGATTCTGTATTTGAAGAGGGCGCTAATTATTTCGATGATATTATTGAAATAGGAACCGTAGATGCCCAAGCTACCGGAATAAATAAGCCATGTATGCCACCCAATCCTGCAAGCCCGTATGGCTGGGGAACAGGCTGTTCAGGCCCTTATACCAATATATTGCATGGTGCGTCTCAGACTATTGTGAACACAGCGGCATTGCTGAGTGGGCAGGCAGATGTGGTATGTAATAATGGAGCATTTACGTTAGGTGCAAATACGTGCGCTTCTGCAGTGGTGTGTAATGGCGCTTCAACCAATTGGGCAGGCGGAGTGACGGGGTGTACAGGCAATTATGCCACACTGAATATGGGGGATAGCACCAGTGTAGCCAATACAGCTTCTGGTCGAACTGGAAATGTTACCATCACGTGCGTTGGTGGCACACCAGTCCAATCTGGAGCAACATGTGCAGCCGTGAATTGTAATCTTCCGTGGGGAGGCACATTAGCGCACGGAGCTTCCATAACGGCATATCAAACACCTTCAGTGAGCTGTGGAACAAGCTGTACAAGCGAAACCCGCACATGTAATTTTGGAGTATTATCGGGAAGCTACACCAACCAGAATTGTTCTGCTCCTGCATGCACTAATTGTAATCTTCCTTGGGGCGGAACTTTGGCGCATAATTCGAGCGTTACTGCCTTTAATACATCGAGTGTGCCGTGTGGTTCGTCTTGTCAGAGTGAAACGCGCACGTGCAATGATGGAACCCTATCTGGAACCTATGCTCAGCAAACATGCAGTGTTAATCCTTGCGCAACTTGTAACTTACCATGGGGTGGTAGCATTGGGCACGGGGCCTCTGTTACAGCGTACGCGGCATCGCATGTTACATGTGGGAATACCTGTGATGGTCAAACCCGAAGCTGCAATA
>JAIXZB010000122.1 GCA_027489915.1 Rickettsiales bacterium
CCCATGCAGCCGATGATGGGTGGGGTGCGAAATGCAGGGCGCGTGATGGATTCGGGTGCGCGCACACTGTTGGGGATGACGGCAACGTTTATGGTTGGATTGAGTGTGCGGATGTTTCGTGCCAATGTTTCGGTGGGTGCAAAGGCGCCATCAACTTTTGTAAAGTGTTTGATGCGTGAGTTGTGCGCAACGCCGATGATAGGTGCGCCACGCTTTTTGCGGTCTGCTAGCAAGGCGATAGAGAGTGCGCGGTTACCGTGGGTGAGAATAGTTGCAACGGGGAGGGTTTTACAGATGCGGCGCAATTGTATGGCAGCCAGAATATCCCACTTGCTGCGCGCTTTGAGGGTACGGTAGGGCAGGTTTAAGGCATCGAGCGTTGTGTTGATGGCGGCGTGTGGTTGGGTGATGGTGAGGCACTCTATGCCTGCGAGTTGCATGGCGTGTGCGTAATCGATAGTTGCCTGTTCGATGCCGCCGAGGCCAGTGCCTAACATGATATTTATGACGGTGCATTGCATGTACTCACGCTACAGGCTTGCAGCCGATGTGCAAGCATTTAGTGGATGAGAATACTGCCTTGTGCGAATTTAAAATGTTTAGGGGTGATGAGCTCGGTATGGGCGATTTTGACGGAGTGGAGCTTGCCTTCCAGTTCGCGCTCCCAGAACCCGAGGAATTTCGTGAGGACGGGGAATTTGGGTGCTAAATCGAGTTCCTGCCAGACGAAGCTTTGCAGTAGTTTGGGGTAGTCGGGCAGGTGGTAAAGGATTTCGGCGGTTGTGAGCCGATAATCGCGCAGTTGGCGTTCAAAATGGGTATTATCCATACTAAACCTCATCCTACTTGGACAGTGATGAACATCCATCACATTTTAGGTATATCACAAAACTGTAAAAAAAACATTAAAGCGTCACCTAATTGTCATTTTTTTGCTATATTGTGGAAAATGTAGGGTAAGAAACATCTGGCATAGCATTTGCAAAAACGGGGATGATGCAAAGAAAACCACATACTATCAAAGCAGTGATTCTGGCTGGTGCTGCGGCACTAGCGCTGCATGCGACCCCATCTTTTGCTTATGATGCGCTGATTGAGGGCGCAAAACAATGTACGCAGTATTTTCCTATCAAGGAACGCGAACAGGGGATCCCCGTGCATTTGCTTGCTGCGATTTCGACGATTGAAACAGGGCGCTACCACAAAGGGCTTGGCATGGCACTGCCTTGGCCATGGACGATAAATGTGGAAGGCAAAGGGTATTATTTTGCCACTAAGGCAGAGGCGCTGGCGGAGACGCGCAGGCACATGCAAAATGGCGCGCGTAGTGTGGATATAGGCTGCATGCAGGTGAATTTGAAGCATCACCCTGATGCGTTTGCGAGTTTGGAAGATGCCTTTGATCCCGAGAAAAACGTGGGGTATGCGGCGAAGTTTTTGCGAGCGAACTACAAGGATTTGGGCAGTTCGTGGGTGAAGGCGGCGGCGGCGTATCATTCGCGCACACCATCGCGGGGGAACCCCTATTTGCAGAAAGTGGCACTTGCGTGGCAGAAAATTGTGACCAAGGTACAGCAGGCACAGTCGCGTTCGGGTGGAGTGGTGAATGTGGCGAGTTCTGCTGAAACTTCGCAGCTTGCGCAAGTGGCGCAGGCGGCACCCATGGCACAGCCAGCAGCGCAGCCCGCTATGCGGCCGATTGCAAGTACGCGTAATGTGAAAGTGATTACGGTGAATAATGCGACAGCCGCGCAGCGTGCGCCGGTGATGGTGATTACGCCAAGCTCGAACGTGGCATCGTATGCCCCCAGTGCGGGAACGCCGCAGGCATCGCCTGTGAAAATAGCGCGTAATGATGTGCAGGTAGTGAGCCCACGGCGGGTGGTGGTTGACAATGCGAATCCTACGCCGCATACAAGACGTGGTCCCACGTTTGTATTTGCGAATTAGGTATATGACAGAATCTCTCTATGAAACAGTGTTTGTAACCGCGCGCGAAGTGGCGTGTAATGGCGGTGGCGGCCCCCTTGGGCATCCGAAGGTGTATTTGCATATCGATCACGATAATGACGATACTGTAACTTGCCCTTATTGCAGCAGGATGTTTGTATTGAAGCATTCTCAACAACCCAGTGCAGCGTAATTTGTGTTTGGAACGATTCTCATTTTAGGTCTGATGTTTGCGACTGCGGCAGTGCTTGCTGTGGGTATTTTTCTGATGGCGCGCGGTGGTGAGGCCAATGTGAAATATGGCAATAAGATGATGGCACTGAGGGTGACGTTGCAAGGTGCGACGTTGGTGCTCATGGCCCTGCTATTCATGAGCTCTAAATAATCCAGACGTTTTGAAAATAGCGACTTGCGTCGTCGTCTTGCGGTGCTCGTTCGGGCTTAAGTCTAAAAACAGTGCCCCGCACTGTTTGTTTAACGGCTACGCTAGCGCTGCTACACTCCTTCACTGTGCTCCGCGACGCCTAGCATCTCATCCATTTTGAAAACGTAGTGTCATTATGCTTTATGGCTCGCTTCGCATTGCTATCGCTGCGGTGCAGCGACGGATTTATTTTCATTTCATCGTATTTTGTGGCATGGTGTATGTAACAGGAGAGGTGTATGAAAATACTCGTGCCCGTGAAACGGGTGGTGGATTATAATGTGAAAATCCGCGTGAAGGCGGATGGCTCGGGGGTGGAGCTAGCCAATGTAAAAATGTCGATGAACCCGTTTGATGAAATCGCGGTGGAAGAGGCGATTCGCTTGAAAGAGCGGGGGGTGGCAACCGAAGTGGTGGTGGTTGCAGTGGGCGCAAAATCTAGCGAAGAAACATTGCGCACGGCGCTGGCGCTGGGTGCGGATAAAGCGATTTTGGTCCAGTGTGACAGTGCGATTGAACCGCTGACGGCAGCAAAATTGTTGCGCGTTATTGTGCAGCGAGAAGCGCCGCAACTTGTTATTGCGGGTAAGCAGGCGATTGATGATGATGCCAACCAGACAGGGCAGATGTTAGCTGCACTTTTGGGCTGGGGGCAGGCGACGTTTGCATCGAAGCTTGAAATTGTGGGGAGTGAAGCGCTGGTGACGCGCGAGGTGGATGGAGGGCTGGCGACTATTGCAGTGACGCTTCCTGCGGTGGTGACAACGGATTTGCGGCTGAATGAACCGCGCTATGCGAAATTGCCTGATATTATGAAAGCGCGCAGCAAGCCGCTGACCGTGACACCTATGGAGTCACTTGGGGTGGATGTGGCGCGGCGCACCACCACGCTTTCGGTTGCTGAGCCCGCGAAACGCAAGGGCGGTGGCAAAGTGAAAGATGTGGCAGAGTTGGTGGAAAAATTACGCAACGTTGCAAAGGTAATTGTATGAGTATTTTAGTCGTTGCAGAACATGATAATGCGAAGCTGAATTCGGCAACGCGCGCTGTGGTTGCTGCGGCGCAGCAAATCGCTTCTGGCGAGGTGCATGTGATGGTGGTGGGAAGCGGTGCAGAGGCAGTGGCTGCGCAGGCGAGTGTGGTTGCTGGCATTACGAAAGTGCTGCATGTGGATGGGGTGCATTACAAGGATGCGCTGGCAGAAAATGTTGCGCCTTTTATTGCGCAACATGGGAAAGCATATTCGCATATCTTAGCAGCGGCAACGAGTGTTGGGAAAGATGTGATGCCGCGTGTTGCGGCACTGCTGGATGTCCAGCAAATTTCGGAAATTACTAAAGTAGTTGCGGCGGATACATTTGTGCGGCCAATCTATGCAGGAAATGCGCTGGAGACTGTACAATCGCATGATGCGCTGAAAGTGATTACGGTACGGCCAACGGCGTTTGATAAGGTGGGTGATGGTGACGTGGTTGCGATTGAAACGCTTGCGGCGGGCGAGGTGAGTAGCTTATCGCGCTTTGTGTCGATGGAGGCATCGGTGAGTGCGCGGCCAGAACTTGCGAGTGCGCGTGTTGTGGTATCGGGCGGACGGGCGCTTGGGAGTAAAGAGAATTTCGCGATTATTGAGAAGCTGGCTGATAAGCTAGGTGGTGCGGTAGGTGCGAGCCGTGCGGCAGTGGATGCGGGATATGTGCCGAATGATTATCAGGTGGGGCAGACGGGTAAAGTGGTGGCGCCCGAGCTTTACATTGCGGTAGGCATTTCAGGTGCGATTCAGCATTTGGCAGGGATGAAGGAAAGCAAAGTGATTGTGGCCATCAACAAAGATGAAAACGCACCGATTTTTGAGGTGGCGGATTATGGGTTGGTGGGGGACTTGTTTGAGATTGTGCCACAGCTTGAGGCGGCGCTTTAAGCCTTAATATATTCTTCACAAATTCTTGTTATAACTGGGTTTAAATTTTGTGAGGGTGATATGGCCAAAGACAGATGCGAAGGCGAGAGAATACTTGACCATCGTGAATTTCGTGGAGAGGTTTCTGGCCAAGTAATCCGCGAGGTTGTGCGTAGTGTTAACGAGCGTGCAGGAGAATCTTCGAGTAATTTTTTAGAACGTGCTACGCGCATTGGAAAAGTTCCTGGTCTTGAATCTGCTGCAGAGATTGGGCAGCAAAATTATGGTATTTACCATTCGCGTAGAAATGTTGAAACTCCATCGGGTAAAGTTACGATACGCGAGAATTCCTTAATGCATTTTACGTATGCAGTACCACTCAGTGATGCGGGTGGAACTGCTCAAGAAAAAATTGGAAGGGCGCCTAATGCCTATGTCCAGATTGGACACCCAGAGCGAGGAATAACGGCAACGTTTGGGCAAGGCGATAAGGGGCTTGTTGCTCAAGTTGGCAATGGTCCTATTATAAATGATCCCAAAAAAGTTGCAGCCGAACTCAGGAGAGCAGGCGTTACATTTACGCCCAACAATGCAAGGGCAAACCCACTGCCAACCGTTGCAGACTTACATCGTGCGGCAGAGAATACCTATTGTCCACCGCGATAGTTTGTACATACAGGAGATTCCCGCTTTCGCAGAAAAGATGAGTGGGATATAAGAGAGAAAATCTCTGATGGTGTATGTATGCCCAAAAGCCAATCTTTCACGTTAGCGCTAGCGCAGATGAATCCTGTGGTTGGGGATGTGCGGGGTAATGCTGCGGTGATTGTGGAGTATGCTACGCGTGCGGCCAAAGCAGGGGCGGATTTGGTGCTGTTTCCGGAGATGTGCTTGATTGGCTATCCGCCGGAGGATTTGGTGCTGACGCCGGCGTTTCGGGAATTGGCGATGGCGGAGGTGGAGGCGCTGGCACAGGCGACGGCGCACTTAACGTGCGATGTGCTGATTGGCTCGGTGTGGCATGATGGTGTGCGCACGTATAATGCCAGCATATTGCTGCAAAAGGGGTTTGTGGATGTGGTGCGCTGTAAGCACGAACTGCCAAACTATGGCGTGTTTGATGAAAAGCGCGTGTTTGCGAGTGGCCCTTTGCCCAAGGTGCTGAGCTGGCGTGGGGTGGAGCTTGGTGTGTTGATTTGCGAGGAAGTGTGGGACACTGCACTGCCCAAGGCATTGAAGCAGCAGGGGGCAGAGATATTGTTGGTGCAGAATGCATCGCCTTACACGATTGGTAAGGCGGGACAGCGCCACGCGGTGGTGCAGGATGCGGCGGATGAAACAGGGTTGCCTGTGGTGTATCTGAATATGGTCGGCGGGCAGGATGAGTTGGTGTTTGATGGGCGTTCGTATATTCATCACCCCGATGGTGTGGATGCGGTGCGGCTGCCTGCG
>JAIXZB010000220.1 GCA_027489915.1 Rickettsiales bacterium
ACGGTTTGGCCTTCTTTGACCAATATCTCTTTGATGATACCGCCTTCTAAATGCTGGATGGTTTTGCGGTTGCTATCGAGTACGACTTTTCCAGGGGCGACCGCGCCTGTAGCGAGTGGCCATAGTGCTGCCCAAGAGCCGAATACACCGAATAATAAAATAGCGAGAATGATGCCAAGGCGAATGGAGTTGTGTGCCAATGCATCGGGCGAGGGGGCATCTTGCGGAAGCATGGGAGCTTCCATGGGCGTGGCCATACGATCGGCCATGGCGGTGAGGCCGCGCATGGTGCGCACAGCGGTTTTGTTTGCTGTTTTTTTAGGTGCCATCGAGCGGTAAACGGAGGGGAGTTGCGGTTTTTCTTCGCGTCTGCCGTGGTTGCTGCGCGCGGGTGGGCGGCGGTTTTTATCGAAGGGGGACTGGGTCATGCGTTGCTTCCTGATTCATTGTCGGGCGCGGGTTTGCGCTTAGCCGATGCCGGTGGTGATTGTTTGATTTGCCCTTGGGCTTCGCCGCCTCCTTGGGCTTGTAGTCTGCGGCGTGCTTCGGCAGAAAAGCGCCCGAGCATTTCATCGCGTGGGCCGATAGCTTCGACCACGCCTGCATTCAGCATAAGGATTTTATCGACCACCTGTAGCACGTTGGGGCGGTGCGCAATGATGACTGTGGTGCAGCCCAGCTTTTTGAGATGCTGCAGCGTTTGCATGAGCGCAACTTCGCCTTCGCCATCAAGGTTACTATTGGGTTCATCGAGTACCACGAGTTTGGGATTACCATAGACGGCGCGCGCTAATCCAACGCGTTGGCGCTGGCCAGGTGACAGCCCGCCATGGCCTTCTTTTATTTCGGTATCGTAGCCTTTGGGCAGACGTAAAATCATATCGTGCACACCTGCGAGTTTTGCGGCTTCGATGACTTCTACATCGTTTGGCAAAGGCTGCATGCGGGCGATGTTTTGTTTGATGGTACCGGGGAAGAGTTCGACATCCTGCGGTAGGAAGCCTACGTATTGTCCGAAATCTTCGCGGTCCCATGTATAGACATCGGAGCCATCGAGCCTGATTTGGCCGAAGCTTGGCGGGTAGATACCCATGATGCATTTGGCTAAAGTGGATTTGCCAGCGGCGCTTGGGCCAATGACGCCAAGCGATTCGCCCGGGATTAATCGGAAAGATACGCTTTTGAGGATAGGTTGTGATTTGGGTGGCTGGTAATAGAGGTTTTCGGCAATCAGCTCGCCTCTGGGAACAGGGAGCGCGGTGTTACCACGGGTGCTGACGTGGTTGGCCAGTGCTTTGTTGAGACGGCGGAAGGAATCGCGTGCGGCGATGAAATTTTTCCATACCATAATTGCACCTTCGAATGGTGCCATGGCGCGATAGACGAGCAGGGATGCGGCAATCATGCCGCCCATGGAAAGGGAATTTTGCATGACCAGTGCAGCACCTGTGCCAGTGATGGCGATTTGCAGAATCATGCGCAGACTGCGGGTGATAGACTGGATGACGGTGGAGCGCTGGTTGGCAAGCCGCGTGTAGTTTGCCTGTTCATCGTTACGTTGCATCCAGCCGAGTGTAACGCGCGATAGCATGCCCATGGCCTCGATCGCTTCAGCGTTGCGGCTTGCGGAATCGGCGGCTTCCATGCTTTTGATGGTGTATTCGGAGGCGCGGTTATAGAGGCGCTTAGTGGCGTAATCGTTGATGATGCCTGCGGCAACCAGAATGACGATGCCCAGCAGCGAGATAAATCCGAGCAGTGGATTTATCATATAAATCACGAGCAGAAAGATGAGTGACCACGGGATATCCATCATGGTGGTGAGGTTGGTGGAGATAAAGTTTTTGATGTTGAGCAATTCGCGCTGATACATGGAAGCAGGCGCTGCACCTGAGAGTGCGGATTGGCGGATGGACAGATGCAGGAGTTTGGGTGCGATGGCGCGATCCATCCATTCGACTACGTGGGTGATGATGGCGCCGCGAATGGCATTGAAGGCGCCATAAAATGCAAGGCAGACAAGGATGATGAGGGTGAGGCCGATGAGGGTGTCGTAGCTGCGGTTGGTGAGGACGCGGTCGAATACCTGCATGGAATAGATGGGGGTGAGTAGCCCAAGCAGATTGATGGCAAGCGAGATGCCCATGGCATGCATGAAGGAGCGCCGGCCTGCTTTGATGGCATCGGTAAGCGGGGTATTGGATTCGTCGGGCTTGGTGTCGGTACTCATGGTTTCTGTGCGCTTCCTGTAGTGCGAGGTGTAATCCCCCTGTTTTACAGGTGAAAGCTTAACAAAACGTCAAGGGTTTGGCTATGGGGGATTTTGGGGATGCAACGATCGTAGCTGTTAATAGAATGTTAAAGGTTAAAGGTTTAGAATGGGGGTTAAGTTGAAATGGAGTGTTTCATAATGGTGAATCCGATGGATAGGATAACTAGGCCTTCGGGCCCAGCCACGGCGGTTTGGAATCATTTGGCGTTGGGAGATCCACTGCCTTTGGGTGGTGCGCCTGCGCCCAAGGAGCCAGAGCCACATATTGTTGCAGTTCCTGCGAATCAACCTTATCCACGAAGTGCAAATCCCACTCGGGATGTTGTTCCTGCTGTGAATGCGCCTGTGATTCCACCTGCAGCTCGTGAGCCTGCGCAGGTGAATGTGAACGGGCGAGGTCCATCGCGTATTGGGATTGATGATAGGGAGCCATCTGGCGTGAGTCAGAGGGAGCCGCACATTGTAAATCCTAATGCACCTTCAGTGAATGCAAGAGATGCAGAGAGGCCTGCAGCGATTTCTCCTGATGTACTGCGGCAGGCATGTGATGCTGTGAAGCATTCAGGTCTGCAAGTGAGTAGTGCCTGTCAGGAAGATATACGTGGGCAACATATAGGAAATGGGCAACGCTCAAACGAGCTGCAGCGCTGATTGCGCTAGCTGGACTGTTTTATACGGTTTTCACGGCGGGTGATGATGATGGCGCTGCCGATGATGATGGCGGCTCCTATCCATGCGGTGGCGTCGCTGGTTTCGCCAAATAAGATATAGGCATAGATGGCGGTGAAGATGAGGCGGCCAAAATCGTAGGGCATGAGGCTTGAGACTTCGGCCAGACTATAGGCGCGGGTGAGGAAAAGCTGTGCGCCGAGTGAGGCTATGGCTATCATCAGCAGCACGCCGCATTGATAGAGTGTCATCCATTCCCAGTGCAGCAGAGCGGGGATGAAGGCAAACAGGCTCATGAATATCGACATGAAAAAGACGATGCGCACGGCGGGTTCGGTGCGCGTTAAAGATTTTACGAGCATGCCTGCAATCGCCCACATCGAGGTGGCAAAGAGCACCCAGAGTGCATTCACATCGAAATGTTCGGGGCTGGGGCGAAGGATTATCATGGCACCGAAAAAACCGATGATGAGGGCGATGAAGCGGGGACGGGTGATGTGTTCTTTGAGATAGAACGCGGCGAACAAGGTGGTGAATAATGGCGCGGTATAGGAAAGTGCGGTGGCTTGATTTAATGGCAAAATAGACACGGCGTGGAACCATGTTTCCATGCCGATAATCCCCACGGCGGCGCGGGCGATGTGGCTGCTGATACGGTCAGTGCGAAACCCTGCGAGTTTATCGGACG
>JAIXZB010000155.1 GCA_027489915.1 Rickettsiales bacterium
AACGAAAAAATGATTCGCCGCCATCCGCATGTGTTTGGCGAGGCGCAGATTCATTCAGCCGAAGCACAAACAGAAAATTGGGAAACCATCAAAACGCAGGAACGCGCGGCAAAATCCAAGCACGGTGTGCTCGCCGATGTTCCCGCTGCACTCCCTGCCCTCATGCGCGCGCAAAAGCTGCAAAAGCGCGCCGCACGTGTTGGGTTTGACTGGCCCGATGTTTTAGGAGTTGTCGCTAAAATCCATGAAGAGCTTGCTGAAGTGCAGGAGGTTCTAGACGATAAAACCGCACTCAGTGAAGAAATTGGCGATTTGCTATTTGCCGTAGTGAATCTTGCGCGGTTTAGCGATATTGATGCAGAAGAAGCCCTGCGTCAGGCCAATCATAAATTCACGCGGCGCTTTGAGCATGTAGAAAACACATTAGGTACAGCGCTTTCCACTAGTTCGCTTGATACGATGGAAGCTGTATGGAACGAAGCCAAATCATTGGAGAAAAAAGCATGATGCTCAAAAATAAAACCATTCTCATAACAGGGGCAACCTCTGGCATAGGCCGTGCCTGTGCCGAGCTATTTGCCAAAGAAGGTGCGCGCCTCATCATCACTGGCAGGCGCGAATCGCTGCTGCGTGAAGTGGCAGCATCACTCAACACACCATGCCACTGCCTCGCCTTCGATATGCAAGATCGCACTGCTATGGAACAAGCACTGATCTCCTTACCCACTGCATTTTCTACCATTGATGTACTCATCAACAATGCTGGGCTGGCGCTGGGTTTAGAGCCTGCGGATAAAGCAGATATGAGCGATTGGGAAACGATGGTGGAAACCAATATACTCGGCCTCATTGCCATGACCCGCCATATACTGCCCTCTATGCGCGCACGGGGTGTGGGGCATATTATCAATATGTCCTCGATTGCTGGCACCTATCCTTATGCAGGCGGTAATGTGTATGGGGCTACCAAGGCATTCGTCACGCAGTTTTCACTCAATTTACGCATGGATTTGCTTGGCTCCCCCGTGCGCGTTACCAATATCGAGCCTGGCATGGCCGATACCGAATTTTCCGATGTGCGCTTTAAGGGCGATAGTACGCAGGCAGCCAAAGTCTATGATAAGGTTGAACCGCTTCATGCAAGTGATATTGCCGCAGCAGTCCGCTGGGCGATTACGCAGCCCAAGCATGTGAACATCAACCGTATCGAGATGATGTGCGTGATGCAAATGGCAGGAGGCTACAATGTTGCGCGTGGCAGTTAGTAAGGAACTTTTACCGCTTTAGCGCTGCTATTCTCGCCTCCCTTGCTTTGTTCCGTTATCACAGCAAGGTTGTTCCATGCGCGTTCATAATGCATCGGGCTGCCTGAAAGCGCTGTGTTAAGATACGAACGCGCCAGTTCGTCATTATCCGCAAGATGTGCCCATACGCCAAGATTATTATCCAGCAGCGGGCCTTTCAAATACTTACCTGCAACATCGCGCGCAGCATCGAGGTTGCCGCTGATACCAAGCACCATCGCGGTATTCAACTCAATCTGCTCTTTGCGATTCTGATCACCCGAGGCTTTGCGTGAGGCTTGCTCTAACGCCTCAAGCGCCTTATCAAACCTGCGTTCCATGCTGAAAGATAGACCTATGTTATTGAGCACACTAGGATTATCTGCACTGTATTTCAGCGCTTCGGTGTAATAGGCCATGGCTTCGGGCACCATGTTTTTGGTCATGAATAAAATCCCAAGCGCATTAAGGGTGCGCCAGCGTTTATCATCCAAACTCATTACCTGCTCTAACGTGCGTCCTGCATCCTGCACCCTGCCATCGGCTAATTGCGCAAGCCCTTTGCTTTCCAGCGCATCAACATTTTTAGGGTCTTTATCTAACACCTTATCAAGCATCGTGAGCGCCTGATCGTTATCACCACTGCGGCGAAGCGCCTCTGCTAATCCAATGCTATAGCGCGCCTTAAGTTCGGGCGATAATTTAGGAGTATCATAGAGCTGTTTGTAAAATTGACCTGCGCGTTTCACGTCGCCTTTTGCCATAGCATCAAGTGCCGATTTCTCGAGTGTGGATGCCACCCCCTCAATCTCAGGGCCTTTGATTTTTGCTAATTCTTTTTCAGGATCATTAAATGCTCTATTACCGGGCATCATCGAGCATGCTGAAAGTGCAAAGACCGTAGCAATAATCGTAAATAGCTTAATCATTTCATCTCCATACATTCCCGAGAAACAATACGTAATCTTACTGAACGTAATTGTAAATCTCACTCTAACTTTTCTCAGATTTAAATATACGTGGTTTGTTCAATAAACTTACGAGTACAAAACTGATAAGCATAAGTAGGTACCAACTCCCCATTTTTTCAATCGACACTATTTGCCAGCCATCTTTTTGATTAGGGTATATCCATGCACTGGTGAACGTACCAATATTTTCTGCAAACCAGATGAACAATGCAACCAGCATGAAGCCTATTACCAAAGGCATTCTTCTATGTTCTTGGTATGGCTTAAAATAAATCCACACAGGCCCGAACAGATACAGGCTGCATCCATACAAAATCCACCGTATATCGTAGGT
>JAIXZB010000058.1 GCA_027489915.1 Rickettsiales bacterium
GGATGTAGCTCAGTTGGTAGAGCGTCTGCTTTGCAAGCAGAATGTCGCAGGTTCGATTCCTGTCATCTCCACCATTTCCTTATCTTTAAGAGAGTCTCTCGTCATCATTTTGAATGGTAAGGATACATTGCATGAGTGGCTGCATTAGTTGAGCTGTGAGTGGAATAACGGGTGTATTATCTACTTCTCTTTATTTTCTTGTTTAATAGCTAGGTTTGAAACCAACCCATCTACACGAGAGCCAATCGCTTCATTTTTACGATTTGCTTCAAGTACAGCAGAATCAAGGCGTGTATTAATAGCCTCTAGCTTGCGTTCTATTTTGTTATCCAAGTGCAGAAAAAGCTGCCACCCAATAACTAGCAAAGCTGCTACTACAGCAACAGTACTATAAACAACAGTTTTTAGGTGTTCTGCCTCTTTAGTGATGCCAGTAATTTGGGCCTCTGAGTGAGTAGATTGTTCGTGCTCAGCAGCTTCTTGGCTTCTTTTTGCGCGAGCAATTCTATCCAAGACATCGGGTCTTAGAAGAAGCCTAGTCTTATCTGGAGGCGTAATTCCCATCAGATACCGACCAATTTATTTACAGCTTGTGTTAGTTTTGTGGATTGCTCTGTTAATTGCATCGATAAGTTTACAAGTTTATCGATTATATCGCTGATTGCTTCAGCACTGAGATTGTCACTTTGAGAGCGTTTCACTAGCTCGTCAACAGCACCAAGAATATCGCTTGAAATAATTAAATCTTGTGCCGCATTGACGCGGGCTAGCTGAAGAGCATACATGATTTGATTGTAGTTCATATAACCTTTATGAATTGAACATCTATAACAAGAGGCCCCTGAAAAACTTTAGTGCGTAAAATTATTGTATCACCATTTCGAGTAATTTTGAGCTCACCCTGATAAGTTTGTGGCTCTTTGGTCATAACTCCATTTTTGTTCATTAGCCCAACATTTGGTGGAGTTCCTGATGGATCAAGAATTGCAGTGAAAGATATTGTATTTGACGGTGTCGTTGATAAATCCGCTTTCCATGTCACACCGAGTCCATCTTTGCCTGATAGCGTACCGTCTTTAATCACAGCTTTTCCAACACCTGACTCATACCAGTCTGGCATTGGTGGAAATGAACTAAAAAAAATATCGTAGTTACCTTCAACATCTTTAATGTTTACTGACATAACAGCTTACCTGGAAGTGTAGTTTTAGAAATTAAGAGAAAATGAAATTAAATCAAGTATATAATTGGACAGTTTACATACTACACTGCGCGGATGGGTCGGTTTATACGGGGATATCGACGGATGTACAAAAGCGGGTGCGGATGCATGAGGCGGGGACGGGGGCGAAATATACGCGGGGGCGGGGGCCTTTTCGGGTGATATTTACCGAAACCCATGCCACCAAAAGCGAAGCGCTTTCGCGCGAGATGGCAATCAAGAAACTAAGCAAACAGGCTAAACTGGCGCTGCACACTGTAGAATAATTCACTTGATAAACGCGCAGGCAGGCGTGAGTGTGTGATGCAATGTGATGCAACAAGCGCCGTTTGAGGAGTGATAGCATGGATCCATTTTCGCATGCGATGGTGGGAGGAACAGCGGCAGTGCTGCTGTGCCGCAAGCCAACCGTGCTGCGCGCCGCCGCACTATGTGGCGTGCTTGCGGGCATGGCGCCCGATTTGGATGTGCTGCTGCGCGCAGAGGGCAACCCCATGTTTGGCCTTAAGTATCACCGCTTCTTTACGCATGCGCTTGCATTCGCACCACTCGGCGCGCTGATGGTGGCGGGGGCAGTATGGCCGTTGTTACGCAAACACCTGACGCTTGCCTCTATGGTGATGTTTTGTTTTGTCGCCATGTGCATGCACGGCGTGCTGGATGCGATGACCAATTATGGCACGCATTTATTTTGGCCCTTCACGCCACGGCGCGAATCTTGGAACATTATTTCGATTATCGACCCCATTTTCACCCTCACATTAGCGGCGCTGCTGCTGTGTGCGGTGTGGAAGCGCGCCCGAAAATATGCTGTGATGGGCGCGGTGTTTGCGCTTAGCTACTGGGCGTTTGGCCTGTATCAGCGCGAACAGGCAACGGATGCCATGCGCGCCCTTGCACACTCGCGTGGGCATGCGGTGGAACGCTATGAGGTGAAGCCAGCGTTTGCAAATGTGCTGCTATGGCGCGGACAGTATCTGCATGCGGGGAATATCTATTACGATGCGTTTCATGTAAGCCCGTGGCGTGGGGAAGTGATCTATGCAGGCGGCAGTGTGCCTGTATTTACGCCACCCTCGGGCATCAGCAAAACTCAGCAGCAAGATTTGAAATATTTCACCTTTTTCTCGGATGGCTGGCTGGCCTATGCCCCAAGCGATGCTGGGCTGATAGGCGATATGCGTTTTTCGATGCTGCCCAATGCCTCTGGCCCGATATGGGGTATTCGCCTGCAGCAGGATAATCCGCAGTCGCATGTGGCGTTTGAAAATATCCGCAACCGAAGCAAAGGCGATGTGATGCGGTTATGGACGATGATTAAGGGAGAGCCCTTGCCAGAGTAATGCGTGCATAGAATCCTATGCAGCACTTGCCAAAAAAATGCGGCGTAATTGGCGCCTAATGCGTGAATCGCTTGCCCTCTTTGCAGAGCTGGGTACCTTTGGCATAGGAGAAGCGCTATGCATATTACACCGTTACTGCCGACCGATGCATTTGAAGAGCTGCCGCTTGTCGAGCTTGGAGGGTTGGGTTCAACGGTACCTGTGGCCTATACCACGTTGCAAAAATGGATGCTGCCTTATGCCGATGCCATTCACGTATTTTGGTGGACGTGTTTGATTGCATCCATGGCGTTGGTGATATTGCGTTATATGATTATGCCGCTGGCAACGGGCAAAAAAATATACGCAGCACCGCACCAGACTGCGCCTTCGAATGCAAAGGGCCTGGAGGGGCGATACATGCGCTTCTTTGGGCTGCATGAGCTGGATGATGTGGTGGTGCGCTTGTTTGGCGGTGCTATTCTGCTTGGGTTTATCGCCACGTTCACCAAGTGGCAGGGAAATCCCATGACCACGGTGCAGGCGATTGAGTCGTTTTCCACAAGCTGCTGGCCGTTTTTCCAGAGCTGCGAAAAGCTGATTATGTTTGATCGCTTCCCCTTCGGCTACTCTCAGATGATAGTATATATGGTGTTTTTCGGCTTGATAGTGCTCGCCGCGTACGCACTATTTATGCGCCGTGATGCAATAGCGCATCTTTCGATGTTGCTGCTATTCACCGGCAAAATCTACTTCATGGTGCTGATGTTCACAGGCACTGGCAATTATGATTATTACCATAACGCGTTCTGCATTATTTTTCTGTTTCTACCGCATAAGCGCTTTTTTGCCTCCTTGAGCGTGGCAATGTTTTATGTGCTTTCAACGGTCGCCAAAATCCACCCCGGCTGGACGTTTGGGCTTTATTTTACCTCGCTGCTTGAGGGTATGCCGATTTTCCCCAAAGTCATTGCGCCGCTGATGACCAATCTTGTGATTTTCATGGAAATGCTGGGCGCATGGTTCTTGTTCAGTCGCAGGCGATTACTGCAGCGCACAGCTTTTGCATTTTTTGTCGTGTTTCACATCTATTCGGGAACGCTGGTGGGGTATCACTACCCCACGATTGTAATGCCTACATTGCTGATTTGTTTTGGCCCGTTATTCAAGCCTTTTGGCGGCGCACCACTTAATCGGGCTTCGATTGCAGGCTGGATATTTATGGCAACACTTTGGGCTGCACAACTGGTGCAGGTGGTTATTCCAGGCGATGCGAAGCTAACACTCGAGGGTAATTTTTATGGCCTGTATATGTTTGAGGCCAATCATCAATGCCACGTGCAGATGACAGATGATAAGGGGCAAATGCTGCGTCAGTTAAACGCAGTACGTGCGCGTCATCGCTGCGACCCGTTTCCGTTTTTATTGTCGGCACAAAAACAGTATTGCAAAGCTAAGCAGAAGCCAAAAATTAGCTTTATGATGATTCACAGCATCAATGGTGGCCCATTTTATGAAATAGTGAATGAGAAGGATATGTGCGCGCTGAGCTATAAACCATTTAGTCGAAACCCATGGATTAAAACCCCGCCAGAGGCCAAAACCATAGGCAGGCCCTTCCAGAATTACTATTATTAGGCATTAACCAGCTATTAAGCTGTTGGCTGTAGTATGGTGTTATGGATAGACCAGTAAAACCAACGGCCGCACTGAATTATCGTAATCCTGCGGATTACGCGGCGATGTTTCATAATGAGCTGAGTAATTTTGCTCCGCGCATTGGGCTGTCGCCACAAACACGCACCGCGCTTGAATTGATGCTGCAACAGGAAAGTGCAGGACGATTCGATGCAAGACCTGTGCGTAAAATAGTGGGTGCAGATGGTTCAGAACGTTACCAGCGTATTTCATCGGCGTTTAGCGGCATGCAGATTATCGATGATACATGGAACGCGTTGAATGAGAAATATGGTAACCAGATTCGCGTGCAGGGGGTGAGTGAGGCAGAGCAACGCCAGCACCCAGTGGCGCAGGCGCGTGCATCCGCACTACTTGCTCGCGATGATTTAAGAATCATGAGCCGACGCATGCCAGAGCGGGATTTAGCAACGAATCCGTTAACGGCAGGCGAGCAATATATGGCGCATTTCCTGGGTGGCAGTAATGCAGCAGAAGTGTTGACTGCAAACCCCGGCACTCCGCTTCGAAATTTGGTTTCGGATGGCGTGATAGATAATCACAAAAGGGTGCGCTTTAACGGCAAGCCATTTGCTGATTTTACCGCAGGTGATTTGCGCAACTGGGCGCAACATAAAATGACCCAGCATATAGGAACGGTGGCAACGATTGCGGTGGATGCTATTGCGGGGCGCTCTGGTCCGCTCACGCCATCGGAGGGAATTGATGTGCTGATGAGTTACGTGCAGGATGCAGGCGCGCCGCCAAACATTCCGCGTCATTTAACACATCAAACCGCACAAACTCGGCCACCCAATAATACGCCCAGTGCACAACGATAACATATTACGTAGTTAGGGTTTCTCATGTATTTTATCAATGATGTTGCACTGGCTAGAAAACTTAAGACGAATACATTAAGCGAATTGCAGCAGCTTTGGTATTATCTGGTGTTTGTAATTATTGGTGTGCTACTCACCAGTTACACGGCAATAGAATTTTTGGCTATGCCCAGTTCTATGTGGTCTTATCTATCGGATGCTACCGCGTTGTTGCTAACTATTGTTGGTACTATCTGGGTGTTTCGCACCAATGTGAGTGGCGATAACAGGCAATTCATAGCGCGTTGCACATGCCTTGGTTTTCCTATTGGGGTGCAAACATTACTATTAACGATAGTGGTATATGGAATTTTGTATCTGGCGATGGGGTATGATGTTGAAGCATCTGCTACAATCGTTGTAATGGAAGATTATATCGCCAGTGTTGTATTGGTAATCTATTTTTATGCGCGTTTGAACCGAGCCATGCGCATAGCATCGCATGATCTACCGCACGAAGATAATGTCGTTCTCGGTCGATAGTTCTTTATCGAATCGGTAATTGCCTGCATCGAATTTGGTCAGGGCCTTAATGGTTTCCACGCGTTCTTCAATCAGGTAGCGCGCCATCATGCCGCGTGCGCGCTTGGCCATGAGGCCGATGACTTTGAGTGTGTTACCTTTGCGCTCTTTGAAATGCACGGTGACTTCGCGTGGCTTCAATACTGCTCTATCCACTGCGCCTGCATATTCCCCTGAGGCTAGGTTGATGAGCATGTCTGCACCCACTTCTTTTGCTGCACTATTTAGTTGTTCGCTGATGCGCGTGCCCCAGAATTGGTAGAGATTTTTACCGCGTGGATTGGCAAGTGTGGTTCCCATTTCCAATCGGTAAGCTTGCATCAAATCCAGAGGGCGCAGCACACCGTATAACCCTGAGAGAATGCGCAGATGCTGCTGGGCGTATGCGACATCCTTAGCATTGAGGCTTGCTGCATCCAGCCCATCATACACATCGCCCTTGAACATGAACAGGGCAGGGCGGGCATTTTTTTCGGTGAAAGGGGTTTTCCACGCAGCAAAGCGCCCATGATTGAGTGCGGCAAGTTTGGGGCTGATATCCATCAGCGTGGCCAGTTCTTTTTCGCTGCGCGATTGCAGCAGGGAAATAAGCTGTGCGCTCTCTTTGCGCAACACGGGTTGTGTAGGTTTCACCGTGAGATAGGGCGAGGTTTCATCGAGTGTTTTGGAGGGGGAGAGGATGAATAGCACGCAATAAAATCCTAAATGGGTTTGGCCTAAAAATCAGTGCAACGGCCATTCACTTCCCAGTCGCCGTAACGGGTGGGCTCGGCCTTACCACTACCGCCAAACTCTTCGGGCAGAGTGGGGTTGGGCTTGGGTAGTTCGGCAACAGGTGCAGGGTTATTTTGCGCTTTGTCTGGGGTTACCGCTTGTGATTCTGGTGCTTTTGGTTCCATGCTCTATCCTTATAATAACTCAAATATAAGAGAGAATGCACGAATTACAATGCTGGATGCTCGCACTATTGCGCTTGATGCGCTTACCCATATCACCACCGACCGTATCGAGGTGGATGATGCGCTGTCGCGCACAGGGTTTGCCAATTTGAATGTACGTGACCGCGGCTTTGCATTTACACTGGTGATGACCTGTCTGCGCTGGGGCCGTGCGGCGGACCATTTGCTTATGGCGCATATGGAAACCTTGCTGCCCGAGCGCAAGCAACGTGCCAAATGGGCCATGCGCATGGGGGTGATTCAACTGCGGGTGATGGGCACGCCAGACCATGCCGCCGTGTCGGAAACAGTGGATTTAATGAAGGCGGATAAAGCCGATAAAGCCTTCGCGGGGCTTACCAACGCGGTGCTGAAGAAAATTGCAACCGAGCGCCCCGTGGTGGAGCCCGTGCATGCATTCCCGCATTGGCTGGAAACGCGCTGGAGGGCAGCTTATAGCGATGACGATTTCAGGGCGATGGCGCATGTGATGGTGGAGCAGCCGCCTTTGGATATAACCGTGCCCAAGCAGATTTATGAGTATGAAAAGACATTAGGCGCACATAAATTTGGTACTTGTACGCTCCGTATGCCCAAAGAAATCAGTGGCGGTGAAGTGGCCGCACTTGCGGGTTATAAAGAAGGTGCATGGTGGGTGCAAGATGCTGCTGCTACCATTCCCGTGCAATTACTTGGCGATATTGCTGGGCGCGAGGTGCTGGATATGTGCGCAGCCCCTGGTGGCAAAACAGCGCAGCTCTGCGCTGCAGGTGCGTTGGTGAGTGCGATTGACCGCTCACCCAGCCGCATTAAACGCCTGCGCGAGAACATGGATCGTTTGAAAATGACACCGACCATTATTGATGCAGATGTATTGAAATGGGCACCCAAAAAACAGTTCGACGCCATTTTGCTTGATGCGCCGTGCAGTGCCACAGGCACGATTCGCCGCCACCCCGAAATTGGCTGGATTCGCAGCGCGCGTGATGACGGACGCATGGAAAAAGTGCAGCGTGAGATGCTGGAGCAAGCATGGGAATGGCTGAAGGTGGGCGGCAAGCTGGTATATGCGGTATGCTCGCTTGAGCCATCTGAGGGGGAACAGCAAATGGAATGGTTTGCTCAAACCCATGCGAATGCAGCAATTACCCGCCCTGCCATGCAAGAAGGCGCGGTGCCGCAGGAAGCTTGGACGCTACAGAACACGGTGCGTGTTCTACCGCATTATAATGCGGCGAGTGGCGGGTATGACGGGTTCTTTTGCGCCTGTATTGTAAAGAGGGCGGCGTGATTAAAGATACCAGTCTTTTGAAATTTGTAGCTCTGATATTGATTGCAGTGTCACTTTACCACACATACGGTGTGGTTCGGTATTTTTTGATAGGTAAAGTCACCCAAGGGGTGGTTGCGAGCATAGAGAGGGAGAGAGTAGGAAAAAGAATTAATTATGACATAGTTTCTACTTACAAAGTAGACGGTAAGTCATACGAAGCTAAGGGCCACGATTTTAGGGTTCGTGGTTATGAAATAGGGGATGTTGTGGATGTTATTTATCTTCCAAATCAACCAGAAAAGGGTGTGGATACAGTATTGGCGCAATGCCTCTGAAACCATTGTTTTTTGGGGTTGGAGGATTGTTTATGGGAGGATTTTATCCATTTCATCGTATAAAGTATAAAAATAGACGATGAGGTTCATTCCTTTGGTTAACGAAAAGCCTATACTGTTATCTGAGCAGCTTAGAAATTAAGCTCTGGCCTATACTGAGAGTAAGTGATAAATTTTTTATATGACACAGCAATCCACACGTATCGCACCTTCGATTTTATCAGCAGATTTTGCGCGGCTCGCTGAAGAAGTGCGCGCAGTGGATGCGGCGGGTGCGGATTATATCCATATCGATGTGATGGATGGGCATTTTGTGCCCAACCTGACCATTGGCCCTGATGTGGTGAAGGCGCTGCGCCCCCACACCAAAAAACCACTCGATGTGCATTTGATGGTGAGTAATCCTGATTTGTTGATTCCGATGTTTGCCTCAGCGGGTGCAGATATTATTACGGTGCATGAAGAATCGGGGCCGCATTTGGATCGCTCGCTGCAGTTGATTAAATCACTTGGCAAAAAAGCAGGGGCAACGATTTGTCCTGCCACGCATGAAAATGCGCTGGCGTACGTGATGGATAAGGTCGATTTGATTTTGCTGATGACGGTGAACCCAGGATTTGGTGGGCAGGCATTTATTCCCTCGCAGCTTCATAAGATAGCAGAAGTGCGCCGCATGATTGATATGACGGTAGGGATGACAGGCCGCATGATTGATTTGCAGGTGGATGGTGGCATAAAAGTGGGAACCTCTGAGCAGGCCGTGGAAGCTGGAGCCGATGTGCTGGTTGCTGGTTCGGCCGTGTTCACAGGCAATGCGGCGGATTATGCTAAAAATATAGCTGCATTGAGAGTGTGATGGAACCTTCAATGCTGCGCGCGCTTGCGACTGCCCACACAAAAGCACTGGATGCTACGGTTAATGAATATGAACCAGTGTGGGAGCAGGTGGCACGCATAACGGCAGATGCGCTGGCGAATGCAAAAACGATTTTATTTTGCGGCAATGGCGGCAGTGCGTGCGATGCAATGCATATTGCAGGTGAATTTGTGGGGCGTTTTATACATGACAGACCCGCACTGCCCGCAATTGCCCTTTCGGCAGATAGCGGCATCATTACTGCCGTGGGCAATGATTATGGGTTCGAGCAGATATTCAGCCGTCAGGTGGCGGCTTATGGCTCGGCTGGAAGTGTACTGATTGCGATGTCGACTTCGGGCACCAGCCCCAATGTGGTGCGCGCTATTGAGGCGGCCAATGCCAAGGGTATGATTACGGTACTGCTGACAGGCGAGCGTGGCCGGGCTGCACCAGTTGCCGCCCATCACCGCATTGCGGTGGCAAGTAGTGTGACCGCGCATGTACAGGAAGTGCATATTCTGCTACTACATGCCTTGGCGAGCATGGTTGAGCGCCATTTAGGACATAAATAGCAGATCAGGGCAATAAATCGCTAAAATACGCCATAACTTTACGCTTTCTTTAGAATTAGGGGTGTAAAGTGAGGGTATAAAGAGGCGAATACGCTCATGGCGAATAGGAGAAGTACGCGGATGATTTCCGAAATTAAATTAGCTGAAATGCTCTGCACCCGCTTGTGCCATGATTTAACGGGCCCCATTGGCGCAGTGAATAACGGCGCGGAATTCCTGAATGAAGAAGGCTTCGATATGCAAAACGAAGCCATGCAGCTTGTACTATCGAGCGCCCATGAGGCAGTCAACCGCTTGATGTTTTACCGCCAAGCTTACGGGCGTGTGAATGACCATGGTGAGGCGAGCTTGTCGGAAAAACGCACGCTTGCAAAAGCATTTTTTGCCACCACCAAGCTGAAGCTTGATTGGAGTGATTCTAATGCAGATGCGTCGGGTGTATCCATCAGCCAAAAAATGTCGCGCTTGTTATTAAATTTATTGATTGTGATGTCGGGTGCGATGATACGCGGAGGCACGGTAACCGTGACTGTGCGCCAAGATGCGAATGCGCGCTTCATTGGATTGAGCGGTATTGGTGAGACCATTAAAGTGGATCCAGATACGCTGAGTATCCTTAATGGTGACAATGATGAATCGCTGCTTTCGCCTAAAACATGCCAGGCTTTTTTAACGGCAAAATTGGCGGGCGAGCTCGATGCAAGCCTCGATTTTCAGATTGACTCGGGCAGTTTAGCTATTGAAGTGCGTCAACCCGTTGTAGTTGCGCAACTGGTTGCCAACTAAGCGAATCATCTCAGGCGATTACTCTTTTCATTTTATCACTGCGCAGCTATTATCGTTTTAAGCAATGGGCACAAGACCCATAGGTAATGGGAGTACCGCATGGATGATTTAATTAGCGAATTTATTACCGAAACATCGGAAAGCTTGGCCTTGCTCGATCAGGAGCTGATTAAGCTTGAGCAGAATCCAAACGATAAAGCGATTTTGGGAAATATCTTTCGCCTCGTACATACGATTAAGGGCACGTGTGGATTTTTAGGGCTGCCACGCCTTGAGTCGGTCGCGCATGCGGGCGAAAACGTGCTGGGTAAAATCCGCGATGGAAAAATTGTCGTAACGCCAGAAGCCATTACGCTGGTGCTGGGTGCACTTGATACCATCAAAATGATTATGGATTATTTATCCGAAAACGGTGAAGAACCTGTGGGCGATGACAAGCCACAAATTGCTGTTCTTAATGCATTTGCTGATAGCAATGGCGCAAGTGCGCAATCATCTGCGGCGCCTACGCCCGCCCCTGTTCCTGTGGCCGCAGCGCCTGTTGTTGAAGTGAATGTCGTAAATATGCTGGCGCCTGAAGAAATTAAAACAGGCGGCGGCACCGTTTCTGCTTCCGAAATGGAAGAGCTTGAGCGTGCTTTCCAGAATGCCAGCGCCACCATTGAGGGCGGCTATGATTTCAGTAAAGCGCCCGCATTCGATTTTAGCCAGTTTGACATTCCTGTTGAACCAGAGGTGGCGGTGCCAGCTGTGGTTGCTGAGGAAGTGAAAAAAGAGGTGCCCGAAGCCGTGAAGCAGGCGGCAGTGAAGCAAGGGTTAGATGCGGACAATAAAGATAAAGATGCAAGCGGTGGGATGAACCAATCCATCCGCGTGAATCTGGATGTACTTGAGACGCTGATGCAAATGGTGGGCGAGCTGGTGCTGACGCGTAACCAGTTGATGCAGATTGTCCGTAACCGTGAAGACAGTGATTTGAAGGGCCCCCTGCAAACCCTCTCGCACATTACTACTGAGCTCCAAGAAGGGGTGATGAAAACTCGCATGCAACCGATTGGCAATGCATGGTCGAAATTCCCCCGCCTGATTCGCGATTTATCGAAAGATCTGAACAAGAAAATCGATCTGCGGATGGAAGGTGAAGAGACCGAGCTTGATCGTCAGTTGCTAGAGATGATTAAAGATCCGCTCACCCACATGGTGCGCAACAGCTGCGACCACGGGCTTGAGTTGCCTGCTGATCGCGTGGCGGCGGGCAAACCCGAAGTGGGAACGGTGCGTTTGTCGGCCTACCATCAGGGTGGGCATATCATCATCGAGATTGCAGATGATGGCAAAGGCCTCAACATAGATCGTATTAAACAAAAGATTTTGGATAATGGCTTGGCCGACGAGGATGAGCTTGCGAATCTATCGGATGAGCAAATCATGCAGTTTATTTTTAAGGCAGGATTTTCGACTGCTGAGAAAGTAACCAGTGTCTCAGGCCGTGGCGTGGGCATGGATGTGGTGCGCACAAATATCGAGAAAATTGGTGGCACAGTAGAGCTGGCATCGGCGCTGGGTAAGGGTTCGACCTTCAGCATTAAAATCCCACTCACACTTGCGATTGTACCTGTGCTGATTGTGGAGGCAGGATATGAGCGATTTGCCATTCCGCAAATTAACGTGTTGGAGCTGGTGAAAGCGGGCATGGATTCGGATTATCCAATTGAAACGATAAACAACACGCAAGTGCTGCGCCTGCGCGACAAGCTGCTGCCGCTTATGAATCTACGCGATGTGCTGCGTTTGTCGCGGAAGAAAGTCACTGACGATATGTTCGCCGAGGAAGACGATGCGTATATCGTAGTCATCAAGGTGGGTGGAAGTGAATATGGTATTGTGGTTGACCAGATTTACGACACTGAAGAAATTGTAGTGAAGCCCGTATCGACCATGCTCAAAGATATTCCGCTTTATTCGGGCAATACGATTCTGGGTGATGGTAATGTAATCATGATTCTTGATCCGAACGGGCTCACCCGCCAGATGGGCGATATTGAGGGCGCGGGTAAAGCAGAAACAGGAGACAGGAATGTGAATGCAGGTGAGCGCATGGAAACATTCCTTGTATTCCATTCAGGCGATGTGGGGCAAAAAGCCGTGCCACTGGAGTTGGTGTCACGCTTAGAAGAAATTGATACGAGCCGTATTGAGATGTCGAACCACGCGCCAGTGGTGCAATACCGCGGTGATTTAATGCGCCTTAAAACACTCGATGGGTTTACTATTCCAACCACAGGCAAATGCTCGGTCGTCGTATTTAGTTACGATAATCGCACTATTGGGTTGGTCGTGCGCGATATTGTCGACATCATTGAAGCGCCTCTTGATATCAAGATGAAGACCGACAGCGATGAGCTGGTGGGAAGTATGGTGATTGATGGCAAAACCACCGATGTAATAGATGTAGGATTTTTGCTTAAAGAGCTGATTGCGGATGCGGTAAATGACAAAACAACCGCAGCGCACAAATTAGGTGGGCGCATGCTTTTTGTGGAAGATAGCCTATTCTTCCGCAACCTAACGGTTCCCTACCTTACATCGTTTGGTTACGATGTAACATCAGTGGGTTTACCAAGTGAAGCCATAGAAGCAGTGCAGAAAAATCCGACATACGACATAGTGATAACCGATATTGAAATGCCCCAAATGGATGGCATAGA
>JAIXZB010000006.1 GCA_027489915.1 Rickettsiales bacterium
AAATTCCCTAGTAATCAAAGCACAGACTAATGTGCTTATCAGTGACTATAGCCAGTTACCTGAAATCTCTTCGCACGATGCACAAACTACTTCAAGTGCAGTGAACTGGTTTAAGCAGCACTATCCGCCCTATCCAGCAAGCTGCAGAAAGTAACTCCAGCAATTAATTATGATTCCGCCCACCCGTGGTGCGTTTCTGAAACAGCAACCTTCCATCAGGCCAAATCACGAACTCATCCATCTGGCTGGCAGGCGTTCCTTGTGTGCGCGGCTCTGCCAATCCAAACACCGCACTACGCGTTCCAAGCACACGGCTATCAGCCGCCGTAGGTGTCGTACCCTTTAGCGATAATTTACCATCAATACCCGTAATATAAGACGTCCTACGTGGCGCAATCACATGCTCGGTCACACTTCCTGCCGATTCAAAAATCACCGTTTTTGCCTCGTAGCTCATATTCGTCACCTTGAGCGCCGCAAGTGCAGGCATGCTTGCACACACCGCAACACTTGCCATCAACATTGCACGTAATGTCATAATCCCTCCATGGTTATAAAAAAGCATTTATGCGCCGAACCAAACACAATACAAGTTAGCATTCGACAATCTTCTCAACTAACGCCCGGCCACTTTAAGTGCAGCATCGCGCGCCAACACATCTACACGTTCATTCTCCGGATGGCCATTATGCGCCTTCACCCATTTCCACTGCACCTTATGCTGCGATGCAGCATCAAGCAACAACTGCCACAAATCCGCATTCTTCACCGGCTTCTTATCCGCCGTTTTCCACCCCTTGGCAACCCAGCCCTTAATCCACTCACTCATCCCCTTCATCACATAGGTACTATCTGTATGAAGTGTAATGCTGCAGGGCTCTTTGAGTTGCTGCAACGCAGCAATCGCACCCATCAATTCCATGCGATTATTCGTCGTGTGCGGCTCGCTTCCGCTCAGTTCTTTTTCGCGCCCTTCATATTGCAACAACGCACCCCACCCTCCAGGCCCGGGATTGCCCAAACATGCCCCATCCGTGTAAATAACCACCTGCTTCATAACCCATACGCTCCCGCATGTTTCACCTGCTGATGAAACTCCAGCTTCTTCACATACTCCATCGGATCTTTCGGCGTCACCAGTGCTGCAGCATCACGGTAAATCCAATCATGCGCACGCGTCAGCAAAAACCGTAACGCTGCACCGCGCGCAAGCACTGGTAACGCTTCCATTTCTTGCGCACTCAATGGCCGCACGGCGCGATACTGCGCACATAAATGCTGTGCTTTGGTCAAGTTAAATTCCTTGCCCTCAAAGCACCACGCATTCATCACAATCGCCAAATCGTAAGCAAAAAAATCTTCGCACGCGAAATAAAAATCAATCACGCCACTCACCGCATCACCCTCATAAAACACATTATCAGGGAAGATATCTGCATGCACCACGCCACGCGGCAAATCACGCGGCCACTGCGCTTCTAAAAGCGTCAATTCCTTCTCCACCAGCGCGCGCAGTCCAGCCTGAATACTATCCAGCCCTCCCTCAATTTTCTCAAAAATGCTGCGCCATCCAGCAAGCGAAAGTGCGTTTTCCCGCACACCCGAAAATCCCTGCACTGCGTTGTGCATCCGCGCCACCATCGCCCCAAGCGATGCCACCTGCACCGTGCGCGGCATCATGGTGCTTTTGCCCTGCAAAAAGCGTACAATCGCCGCAGGTTTATCTTTCACCTGCACAATCACATCACCCATTCTGCCATGCACAGGTAGCGGGCACGGAATACCCTGCGCCGCCATGTGCTCCATCAACTGCATAAAAAAAGGTAACTCTTCGCGCTTCATCCGCTTTTCATACAGCGTCAGAATATATTTCTGCTCCACGCCCTCATGGTCGGTTGCAATCAGGTAATTCGTGTTCTCCACCCCTTGCGCAATACCCACCGCAAAGGCAAGCGAACCTATTGCATACTGCGTCTCCAGCAGCAGTGCGATATCCTCATTTGCAAGTGGGGTGTAAACAGCCATGCCAATGGGTTAGCCAATCGGCAGGCCCACGTAAAGGAAAACGGTCACAATCTTTTTGGCTAAGGCGTTATTTTTCACTAGCAACCGCCGTATGAGTGGCTATGATGCAAAGCACTCGGTCAAAAGCGCATGCGCGCAGCCGCCAAGCAACCCATAAAAATACGTTCCCAAAGGAGCCACACTACATGTTTCGTCGTAAAGAAGAAGATGGGTCAGAAGCCCTCGAAGCCACCAACCAATCAGGCCCCCAATCCAGCCAAGGAGTCACCCCCAACATGCTCGATAACATTACCGATCCAGCAGCTCCGGCTGCAAATGCGCCACGTCCTGCAGTCGCTCCTGCGGCGGCGGCACCTGCTCCTGCTTTCCGCCCAGCACCGCCCCAAGCGGCTATGGCAGCAGCACGCACCCCAAGCCCTGCGCCTGCAGCATCCACTTCGTCGTCTGCACCTGTAGTGCCTGCGGTCGAACGTCCATCACCTAAGGCAGCTGCAAAACGCGTGCTCACCGTAGGTCCCGACATTCAGATGAAAGGTGAAATCACCACCTGCGACCGTGTGGTGATCGAAGGTGCCGTTGATGCAACCCTGCGCGATGTTCACACCGTAGAGCTTGCCGAAAGTGGCTCACTCAAAGGCACCGCCGAAGTACAAGATGCCGAAATCAGCGGAATCTTCGAAGGCGATATCATCGTTCGTGGCCGCCTGATTATTTACTCCTCAGGCCGCGTACGTGGCAACGTCACCTACGGCGAAATCGAAATCGAACGCGGTGGCCAGATTTCAGGCAACATCCGCAACGCTGCCGATGCCGAAGCGAAACAAAACGGTGGCCGCAAAGCTGCATAAGCAAGCCCCACCAAACCAAAAAAGGCGCCCTTAAAAAGGCGCCTTTTTTATATTTTCAGCTATTCTTCCCAAAAAGAAAAATCAGAGTGGGCCTAATTAGTAGGCGGGTTCTGATTTTCCTAAAGCGTTTTGGCTTTGTAACGGCACCACTGGCGGACATTGCACCGCCCACACTCCGGCGCCCTCGCCTTACACACATACCGCCCGTGCAGAATCAACCAATGATGTGCATGCAACATCCACGCATCAGGTATTATTTTCACAAGTTGCATCTCGCACTGCTCGGGCGTTTTCGCGTTCGATAATCCAATGCGGTTCCCTACACGAAACACATGCGTATCCACCGCCATTGTCTTTTCGCCCAACACACAATTCAACCACACATTCGCCGTCTTACGCCCCACGCCTGGCAACGTCTGCAGCGCCTCGCGGGTGGTGGGCACTTTTCCCTCATATACCTCAATCAGCCGCGCACACAGCGCAATCACATTCTTCGCTTTAGCATTAAACAACCCGATGGTTTTGATGTATTTTTTTAAGCCCACCTCGCCAAGCTTCAGTATTTTTTGTGGTGTATCATACTTTGCAAACAGCGCCTTTGTAGCCTTGTTTACCCCCACATCGGTCGCCTGCGCCGAAAGCACCACCGCCACCAGCAAACAAAAGGGATTGGGCGCATTAAGCTCGGTTTTAGGCTCGGGGTTTGCCTGCGCAAACTGCCCAAACATCGCGTCCAACTCCACCCGTGTAAATCGTTTTGCCATAAGGTTTTCTACTCAGCAAAACGCTATATGTCACCCTGCAATATAACCCCATTTTTCATACAATCGTCACATAACTCGTAGCAGTTTTTGCTATAGTGAAGGCATGACCCCAATGAAAACATCATCGAAAATCGGTAGCTTCTTAAAAGGCTTCGCCTACACCGCTTTCACTGGCGCACTCATGGCAGGTATCTTTTTAGGCGTCACCGCAGCCGTAGCCACCATTGCACCCAGCTTTGCTGCTAGCTTTGGCATTAAAGCAGCCGAATCCATTGGCGTTGCACTGGCCACTAGCGGTATTGTCGGCCTATCCACGGGTATTTTCGGTGGCATCATCCAGATTTTCTCAAACGACAAGCACGAAAAAGCAATGCATGCCGCAGCCTACAGCCCAAGCAATGGGCGCGATATTGCCATCACCGCTGTCTCGCAAAACCTCATGAGCCCTAAACTCCAAGCCGCACTCGAACGCGCCTCCGCTGCACCAGCGCTCCCTGAACGCGAAACGGAAACTGTCCCCACCACCCATTTTCAAAATCAACACGCCACGCAGCGTTCCAGCATCAATGAAATCGTCAATCGCAAGCTCACAGGTGCACAAACCTCACATACTGAACGCCTCACCGCCGATAGGCTAGCACAAACCGTCATGCCAACCCGCACGATCCAATAGACAATTAATTCAATACCTTAAGCAAATATACTGCACTGCATAATTTTTATGCAAGCGCTTTACCTGTTCTTAAGATTTACCGCCTATCCTGAAGAAACAAAACCAATACGTAAAAACAGGATGGGTACCATGCCGCAAATTCACGCATATAAACAAAAAGCACTCTCGCTTGCCGACTACGTGGGCAAGGTAGTCATTGCAAGCTTCCTGCTCATTATAAGCATGATGGCACTCATCGCCGAAGCAAAAGCCGCAGGTTACGACATTTATGGTGGCGCTGCAGGCACCCAAACCATGCATCATTGCGGTTGGACGCCCACCCAGCGCATGATATATACAAGCGTGCCACGCAACACCACCATCATCCAAACCAAACTCACCGATATGGGCTATTACCGCGGCGCTATCGATGGCCTAAACACCCCCATCACCAAAGCTGCTGTTGCCGCCTTCCAGCGCGATTACGGTCTTAAAATCGATGGAATCGTAGGCGTTGAAACCTCACAAGCCATAGGGTTCATTGGCAACAGCGCCTCTTGGGTACGCAGCTGCCACCGTGAATACAACCCTGCAAACGCACGTATCTAATAATCCCAAATACACAAACAAAAACGGCGGTGCAAAACACCGCCGTTTTCATTAGCATTATACGCAGTAACTAGAATTTCCAGCCAGCTGAAAGATACACGGTCTTCCCGTTATTATCGTTCTTATCTATGCTTGAATCTTTGCTCTTAATCACGCCGCCAAGCTCTGAATAAATGCCATAGGCGAAATCTTTCGAAAGCTTCACATTATACTCATAGCTTTCATCGCGGCGCCCAGGTGCAGCAATCTCTTCAAAATCAGCAAAGCCATACTTAAATCCTAAGTCAGCTTGCATTTTCCATGGCAGCTTACGACCATAACCGAGTCCCATGCCCCATTTATTTTTATCTTTGCCAAACTGCTCGTTATTCTCAAATTTTGGAGAGTACGATGCAGAAAACAGGTTCTTGCCCCACACATATTTAGCACCAAACGTGAACCCATCTACATCCAAATTCGCCGATTTTGGCTTTTGGTTGTTACGGAATTCATGATTGTAACGGCCAAGCAAAGCAAATTCCTTCGTCACTTTCCACGAGGCGCCAAGCGATCCAATCGTCGACTGGTTCTGGCTGTTATTATCCACGTTCAGATCAAGATAGGTCACACTTGGGTTAATGGTCAGCCCCCATTCCTTGAACTTAAATTCAGGTCCCGTGTTAATAGCCCAATTAGTACGATCTAAGTCATGACGATCCGATTGGTTATTAAACCCATAGCTGAACGCACTCTTCCACTTGATTTCCGAATCTTTATCAATCAGGTAATCATGCTTGAGCGCAAAGTTGTTCTGTACGCGCTCATCCGAATCCGCATTGATTTTTGCAGCCTTGGCAGCGGCTTGCTTCTTAGCTGTATTTGCCTGTTTAGCAGCAATTTCAGCAGGATCATCATCACCATCCACCACATCTTCTGGATCAACTTCTTCTTCATCATCCACCGCCACGTTGGCATCATCATCTTCTTCGAGATCTTCGTTATCGTTCTCTACTTCCTCGAGAATATCATCAAGCGCATCTTCATCATCCACCTCTTCATCAAGGTCGAAATCATCATCATCATCACCGCCGCTTTTACCCTTAGCGCCGCCACCTGGGCCTGAAGGAGCAGCACCTAAATTGCCATCTCCAACAACAGTGACTTTATAACCACCCGAAAAACTATGGTTGCCATGCTTAACAGCAGCAAAACTTGCGCTTGAGCAGAATGCAACAGCGGCAGTGGTTACGAGTAAACGATAGGTAAATGCAGACATAGAAACTCCTTTTAGAAGAGGAGATGTATAGTGGCGCGCACAAAAGTAAAGCAGTTTATATTGCCAAAAGACAATTATTCACAAACACTTAAAGGATGTGGCGCAAAAACGCCTATAGCTGGCCCTCAATAGCCTTCGCAAGACTCGAAGATGCAGGGCCCGTAATGCTAGAATAGTATTCAACTATCTTCCCATCACGCCCAATCAAATACTTATGAAAATTCCAGCTAGGCGTTCCGCTCCCATCAAGCGATTCCTTCGCCCATGCATAAAACGGGTATGCATCCTTGCCCTTCACCACGGCTTTCCCCATCATAGGAAAGGTAATACGGTAGCGTGATTCACAGAATTGCTTGATTTGCGCATTACTTCCAGGCTCCTGCCCACCAAAATCATTCGAGGGCACGCCAATCACCACCAACCCACGATCTTTATAGGTGTTATATAATTTCTCTAGCCCCTCGTACTGAGGCGTAAATCCACATTCCGATGCCGTATTTACCACCAGCAACACCTTGCCTTTATAAGCCGAAAGCGGCGCGGCAACGCCATCAATCCCCTCAAAACTAAAGTCATACGCCGTTTTCATAGCAGCAGTTCCCGAATTCGCTTGTACCGATATTCCGCCCAATGCCCAGCCAATCATAAGAACCCCC
This sequence comes from Rickettsiales bacterium, assembly GCA_027489915.1. Taxonomy (GTDB): domain Bacteria; phylum Pseudomonadota; class Alphaproteobacteria; order Rickettsiales; family UBA3002; genus JAIXZB01. Next base: position 6,810 of record JAIXZB010000006.1, read on the forward strand.
GCGCACAGCAATCGTTTCATTTCGCATCCCTTTAATTGAACTAAACGCTAAGCCGATTCCCGAAAAAAACAACTTACAGATAAGACAGGTTGCACTGCACCTAAAGCAACGATGCTTCTATCGCTTGGGCAGCCTCAAGCGGGCTGTTCGAAGCCGTAATCGGACGACCAATCACAAGATACGTCGCCCCCGCTTCCATCGCCGCATGTGGGGTCATACTGCGCTTCTGATCCCCCATATCCGCCCCCTCTGGGCGAATACCAGGCACCACCAACGTAAAATCATCCCCGCATGCTGCCCGAATTGCTGCGATTTCGTGGGGCGAACACACCGCACCATGCGCACCCGCCTCTTTGGCAAGCACCGCAAGCCGCACCGCTTGCGCAAGCGGTGACTCGGCAAACCCAATGGCACGCACATCTTCTGCATCAAGGCTGGTAAGCACCGTCACAGCAATCACTTCCG
>JAIXZB010000025.1 GCA_027489915.1 Rickettsiales bacterium
AGCTCCGTGCGCAGCACACCACGCATATTGTTTATGCGACCGCGCATGTAGGCCTTGAAATCCACATCCAGTAGGAGGTGAGATCCTCCGCGCAAATCCAGCCCAAGATTTACTGTCTGCTTTGGCATGAAAGAGGGTAGTTTTTCGCGCATGGAGGGAGACAGCAGATTGGGAAGCATGGCGATTGCAAAAAACGCAATGACACCAAGCACCATGACCATTTTCCAACGTGGGAAACGTAGCATGCACACTCCTTCGCGCGAAAAGCGCGGCCTAATGATTAATTGTCGTTTGCAACAGGCTTGGTAGCCGCAGTCACGTTATCGTTCTTGCCCGAAGGCTTGGCTGCTGGGGGAATAGGTTTTCCCTCTTTGTCGACAATGGACGTGATAGTCGAGCGCACTACACGCACCTCAATGCCTGAAGCAATTTCCACCTTCAGGGTATCTTCCCCTTCAGCACCTGTTACTTTGCCTAAGATACCGCCTGAAGTTATCACATGGTCGCCTTTTTTTGCGGCACTGACCATGGCAGCGTGTTCCTGCATGCGCTTTTTCTGAGGGCGAATGAGCAGGAAATAAAAAATAACGAAAATGAATAGAAGCGGCAGCATACCCGTGATTGGGTTTGGTGCTGACGTGCTTGCAGACGTAGCAAAGGCCACGCTAGGTGCAGCGAGCGTCGTTAGTGCGAGAAAGAGTGTGCGCATGGGCCTACTTGATTTTGGTTTCCGTGAATTCAACGTGCTTACGCACGATAGGATCGTATTTGCGGAATTTGAGTTTTTCCGTTTGTTTGCGTGGGTTGCGCTTTTTCACATAGAAAAAGCCTGTGCCCGCAGTGGATTCCAGTTTAAGCAGAATGGTATTTTTCTTAGCCATGGTAGTATTCCTTATATAGAGGGCGCACCATACGTATATAATGTGCCTTGTCAAGCGTTTGAAAGGTGAAAAAACACTTGGCTCCCCTCGCCTTGCCGCATACAAGCATTCCATGCACAAGGTACGAAAAGTAGTGTTTCCCGTTGGTGGGCTTGGTACGCGGTTTTTACCTGCGACCAAATCGATGCCAAAAGAAATGCTGCCGGTGGTAGATAAACCATTGATCCAATACGCTTTTGAAGAAGCGCACGCAGCTGGGATTGAACAATTTATTTTCGTTACAGGCCGTAACAAGGATGCTATTGAAAACCATTTCGACCATGCCTATGAGCTGCAGGATAGTTTGCATGAATATAATAAAAATGCACTGCTGGAGCGAGTATCGGGCTGGTTGCCTGATGCTGGCGCCATTTCGTTTACGCGACAGATGGAGCCTCTTGGGCTTGGACATGCCGTGTGGTGTGCGCGGCATTTGATTGGCGATGAGCCATTTGCTGTGATTCTGGCTGATGATTTGATTTTGAGTGAAACTCCCTGCCTTGCTCAAATGCTGGATGCTTACACAGAAAAAAGTAATCTGGCGGCAGTGATGGATGTGCCAAGGGCGCACACGCAACGCTATGGGGTGCTTGATATTGCTTCGGATGCGGGCGCGATTGTCAAGGCACGGGCGGTGGTCGAGAAACCTGCACCAGAAGATGCTCCCTCGACACTTTCAGTGATTGGGCGCTATATTTTGACGCCAGATATTTTTGATGTGCTTTCACACCAGAAAGGTGGCAAACACGGAGAAATCCAACTCACCGATGCAATTGAAGCGATGATTCCTTCCCATGATTTTTATGGGTTACGTTTTGAGGGCCAGCGCTTTGATTGCGGTGAAGTCGCGGGGTATATTGAAGCTAATATCGCTTATGGGTTAGCACGCTTTGACGTGGCCCCAACCCTTAGGGAAACGCTCAAGCGCTACGTTTGAACATACTGATGGCTTTTGTTTTTGCCTCTACGTGATCGACGATAGGTGCGGGATAATCACGCGGACGCAGAAGGCCTGTTGGGGCGTGAATATCGTTACCCGATACACCGCGCAATTCGGGTACGAAATGGCAAATATACTCGCCTTCGGGATCGAATTTTTTGCTTTGTAGCAAGGGATTAAACACACGGAAATACGGTTGTGCATCGGTTCCCACAGAGGATGCCCACTGCCAGCCACCGTTGTTTGATGCGAGTTCATAATCCATCAGATACTGGGCGAAGTGCTCTTCGCCCAAGCGCCAATCAAGGTGTAAATCTTTACTGGCGAAGCTGGCGACAATCATGCGGGCGCGGTTATGCATCCAGCCTGTTTCCAACAATTGCCTCATAGCAGCATCGATGATGGGAAAGCCTGTTTTTCCTGCGTAAAATGCTTCAGCGTGGGTTGCATTATATGACCAGTCCAGCCCACGGTATTGTTCCTGAAACTCGTGCTCCACCACATGCGGAAAATGATACAGAACATTGGCGTAGAATTCGCGCCAAACGAGTTCTTTTATCCATGTTTCCGCACCAATTCCTGTGAAGCTGCTGGCGCGACGCATGCATTCGCGCACAGAAATCAAGCCAAAGCGCAGATAGGGGGAAAGTTGGCTGGTGCCTTCCCAGTCCATGCGATCGCGTGCGTCTTTGTAGGATTTGAGGTGTTTGGTAGTGAAATCAGCCAACCGCGATTCGGCTGAATCTACCGTCCAGAGCGTATCTTTTTGATAACTATAGCCCATAGCTGAAAGTATCGCTGCTGGTCCGTGAGTGCAATCGAGTACCTTAAGGCTATTTTTTTGTGCTTTTGTAACGCTATCTGCAAACACGGCGTAACGGTCTGTATCGTGCACATCGTAGGCAGAGTAATCAATGGGAGTCAGGCGCGAGAATACGCTTTTGGAGAATGGCGTGTAGACTTTATACGGCGTGCCATCGTCTTTGAGGTTTTTGCTTGGATGCATAAGAAGATGATCGAGCACATGGGTGAATTTGGTAGCGCCGATGGCTCTTGCAACCGATGCATCGCGCGCACGAGTTGCTGGCTCAAAATCCTCGGCAGCTATAACATCTGCATCGCCT
>JAIXZB010000129.1 GCA_027489915.1 Rickettsiales bacterium
AAGAAGATGAAATGCTCGCAACCATTCTGGGATCATGCGTTTCCGCCTGTGTGCGCGACCCCGTGATAGGAATAGGTGGCATGAATCACTTCTTGCTCCCTGGCAACGATATGACCGATATCAGCTCAGGCGATGCCGCGCGCTACGGCATGTTCGCTATGGAAAATCTTATCAACGCATTGTTCAAAGCAGGCGCACAAAAACAACGGCTCGAGTTCAAAGTGTTTGGCGGCGGCAATGTCATCAACAACTCTGCACGCATAGGTTCCAAAAACGCTGCCTTCATACGCGACTTTTTGAAGCGCGAAGGCTACCGCATCGCCTCCGAAGATTTAGAGGGCAATTATCCACGCTCCCTGCACTATTACCCTCTCACAGGCAAAGTCATGATGCGCAAACTCCAGCGCAAAGAAGACCACATCATTATCGATGAAGAGAATAAATACCGCAGCCGCATTTCAACCAAACCTGTCGAAGGGGATATCGAGTTATTCTAATGAAAGGCCCCATAAAGATTTTAATCGTCGATGATTCAGCAAGCATACGAAATTTGCTCACGCAACTGCTTGGTGAATATCCCGATATTCAGGTCATCGGAACTGCCGAAGATCCCATCGATGCACGCGAAAAAATCAAGCAGCTCAACCCCGATGTCATCACGCTGGATGTGGAAATGCCAAAAATGGATGGCATTTCTTTCCTAGAAAAAATCATGGCACTGCGGCCCATGCCCGTAGTGATGGTCTCTACCTTAACCGGTCGTGGCACCGATACAGCCATCGCCGCTCTGCAACGCGGTGCAATTGAATGTATCGCCAAACCGGCCGTACACAGCAACGAAGAACTTGCAGTATTTTCCTTCGAACTTGCTGCAAAAATTCGCATCGCCAGCGCTGCCCGCATCATGCCACGCAAACCCCCAGCAGAGCGAAGCCCACATCGTTTAATGCGCACCCAAAAAAGCAAAGCCCCCAAACTCATTGCCATAGGCGCCTCCACAGGCGGTGTCGAAGCACTCACCGAAGTACTCACGAATCTACCTAAAGAAATTCCGCCCGTCGTTATTACGCAACATATGCCACCCTTATTCACTGCAAGTTTTGCAAACCGTTTATCGACTTTGTGCGAAATAACTGTGTGCGAAGCAGCGCATCACATGCAATTAAAAAACGGAACCGCCTATATCGCCCCTGGCGGAAAACAATGCGAAGTCATTCGCGTAAGCAGTGGCTTTTCCATTCGCATAAGCGACGGCCCCACCGTCAATAATCACAAACCCTCCGTCGATGTATTATTCGATAGTGTCGCCACACATGCAGGGGCCGAAGCACTTGGCGTCATCCTCACTGGCATGGGCGCCGATGGTGCAAAAGGCCTGCTAAAAATGCGCGAATCAGGCGCACATACGATCGGGCAGGATGAAGCAAGCTGCACAGTATATGGTATGCCTCGTGCTGCACACGAATTAGGCGCTGTCATACAGACAGCAAGCCTCACCCACATCGCTGAAACCATCAACACAAGGTGCTTCTCATGACCGCATTAGATTTGGCACAACATACCCCTATCACACATGAACCAGTGGATACCATAAACCACGCCGCCATCGATGTGTGTTACGAAACCCTGTGCAACCTCCTCACCGAATCTGCAAACGATGTTGAACAATCCACCACAAGCCTCAGCAGCAACTTCAAAACCCTAGCAGAATCAGCCTCTCAGCAAGGCCATGTGTTAGAGAAACTGGTAGAAACCTTCAGCCGTCTTGAACATAGAAACGGTCACGTAACACTCGAAAGCTTCATCCACCTGATGTCCGAAAACATCTCAGGCACTATCGGAAAAATTGTAACCATTTCCGAAAATGCCATGAACCTTGCCTTCGCCATGGAAAGCGTTATCGAACAACTCAGTAGTATCGAGCAATTCATTCAGCAGGTGAATCAAATCAACAATCAAACCCGTATGCTGGCGCTTAATGCTACCATCGAAGCTGCCCGCGCAGGCGATGCGGGGCGCGGGTTCAGCGTGGTTGCCAACGAAGTAAAAAACGTCTCTGGCCAAATCGATAGCATGGCACGCGATATGAGCAGTGAAATCACCAAAATAGCCGACAAACTACGCGGTGGTCAAGAAACACTCGGCAAAGTTGCAGGCATCGATATGTCGTCAAACATCGCAGCGCGCACCGAAATCGACATGCTAATGCAGGCACTTCTTAAGCAAAGCGAAACCGTCACGACAGTCGTACAGCAATCATCCGAATCCGTAAAAGCCATCTCCACGCAAATTGGTCACATCACAGTAGGAGTGCAATTTCAGGATAGAAATTCACAAGTCGTAAATAACATAGTGGCACTCATCCGCGCCATGCGCGATCACGAAAAAAACCCCGATCAATTCCCTCTGCCCAAAGATCCTGCAAAAGCGCTCGAAGAAATTTCTTCCGTCATCAACCTCTCAGCCATCCGCCAGCGCCTGTATTCAATTGCTTCCCTGCGTGGCATCAATATCCATGGAAAAACCCTGCAAGTGGTAAAAACCGATACCACCGATGATATTGAATTGTTCTAAGGGGGATAGCGCACGTGAGTCCTTCATTAATCAACCGCCTCTGGCCCGATACCTCTCAAGTGGCAGAAGGCTTCATCACGTTAAACGAGCAAGACTTAGAGAACGAACGCACACGCCTTGCCCACATCATCAATGCAACACAGGTAGGTACGTGGGAATGGGATGTCGAAACAGGAAACGTCATCCTAAACGAGCGCTGGGCGAATATGCTGGGCTATTCCTTGGCAGAGCTCGCGCCTATTACGCCGGAAATATGGCGCAATTTAATGCATCCCGATGATTACATGCGCTCTGCCGATCAGCTCTTTGCCCATTTTGAAGGTAAGACAGAACACTTCAATGTCGAAATGCGCATGCGCCACAAAGATGGATCATGGCTATGGATTTACGATGGCGGCAAAGTCGCAAGCTGGACAAGTGACGGTAAGCCAAAGAAAATGTATGGCACTCACCTCGATATTACCGAACGCAAGCGTCAGGAAGAAGCGCTTAAAGAATCCTACGCCAAGCTCGAATGGCAGCAATCCGAACTCGAAGTCGCCAAAGAAAAAGCCGAAGAAGCCAACCGTCTGAAATCCGACTTTCTGGCCAATATGAGCCA
>JAIXZB010000205.1 GCA_027489915.1 Rickettsiales bacterium
CGCACTTCCGATACCTCCACTATTCCTGACGGAACAGCTTCAACGGCTTACGGAACGCTCCGCTACCACACATAAATGTGTCCTAAGCTTCGGTGGATGATTTGATCCCCGGTACATTTTCGCCGCAAGATAGCTTAATTAGACCAGTGAGCTATTACGCTTTCTTTAAAGGATGGCTGCTTCTAAGCCAACCTCCTGGTTGTTATGGCCGTCTCACATGCTTCCCAACTTAATCATCACTTGGGGACCTTAGCTGTAGGTCTGGGTTGTTTCCCTCTCGACAATGAACGTTAGCATTCACTGTCTGTCTCCCGAGTAGTACTTGTCGGTATTCGGAGTTTGGTAAGGTTTGGTAAGACTTTGGGTCCCCCTAGCCCTTCCAGTGCTCTACCCCCGACAGTATTCGCTCGAGGCACTACCTAAATAGTTTTCGCGGAGAACCAGCTATTACGAAGTTTGATTGGCCTTTCACCCCTAACCACAGTTCATCTCCGACCTTTTCAACGGGCGTGAGTTCGGTCCTCCAGCTGGTGTTACCCAACCTTCAACCTGACCATGGCTAGATCACTTCGTTTCGGGTCTAATACTGCATACTTGTCGCCCTATTCAGACTCGCTTTCGCTACGCCTACACCTATCGGCTTAAGCTTGCATGCAACATTAAGTCGCTGACCCATTATACAAGAGGTACGCCGTCACGGGACAAGCCCGCTCCGACTGCTTGTAGGTATCCGATTTCAGGAACTATTTCACTCCCCTCGTCGGGGTGCTTTTCACCTTTCCATCACTGTACTTGTTCACTATCGGTCGATAAGGAGTACTAAGGCTTGGATCGTGGTCGACCCATGTTCAGACAGAATTTCACGTGTTCCGCCCTACTCTAGATTAAACGCTGTTTTACTCGTACGGGGCTATCACCCACTATGGCCCTACTTTCCAGTAGATTCCGATTATGTCACGTTTAATACTGGCCTGGTCCGCGTTCGCTCGTCACTACTAGCGGAGTCTCAATTGATGTCCTTTCCTCCGGCTACTGAGATATTTCAATTCACCGGGTTTGCTTTTATAACCTATGTATTCAGTTATAAATACTTCGTATATATCTCTTTCTTTCCTAAACCATTACTGGCCGTGACTATTGCTAGCGTGAGCCAGCTCTAGTTTAAGTCAAAAGAGATATGAAGTGGGTTGCCCCATTCAGAAATCTACGGATCAAAGCTTCTTCACAGCTCCCCGTAGCTTATCGCAGTGTAGCACGTCTTTCATAGCCTCTTATCGCCAAGGCATCCGTCAGATACCCTTAATATAATTAATAACATTCGTATTTACGACACTTGAATGATTGATTGCTTCACGCCCTCATATACAGAACAAAATAGACGGCGCTCGCTCTACTCACTTCTCACTCCCTCGGGCGTCATGTGACATAAGCGTGTGGCTGCGGAATGTAACCCGTTCTCCTGCCACGGTACTGTAGTCGGACGTATCCGAAAATAATGAGATGTTTGTAAATGCGATTAACATCGATTTTTCCTGCTGCTCAACGGATGAGCTATGCGGGCGGTTCATTAAGAACTAAATTTAATTTTAATCAATCAGCATCAACTTCAACTACTGCACGTTGCACGTTAGACAAGTATGCAACGCGGTGTTGTTGTTGATCAAAAAAACCTATGTACAATATCACACATCAGCAACCACTCCGAGCCGTAGGCTCGCGCGTCGGGTCGAAACCGTTCGCATGGCGCGCTTCTCTAAGATGTTCTGCTGTGATTCGTGTTTGAAGTGAATGTCGAGCGACTTTTCTTATTGAAGGGAGTTGGGTTATAACTACGACCCCTTCGTTCGTCAACAACGAAAAACATAAATATGCACATTTTTTTTGGTACCGCCAAAACACCAGTATTCATGCGGGCTTCAGCAACAAGCCTGTGTGCAAATTCTGCTATTTCAACACTCGAAACAGCTTCGGCTCATACAATTGTTTGGGCAATCCACGCCAATGCGGCATCGATGTCATCTGCATCGGCGCAAGCCAGGCTGGAATCGCCTGTGTACCTTGGTACAAGCCCAACATAACACTATCTTCGGGCATATCCCCATCAGGACACACCAGCACCACATCCACATCACGCTTGGCAAGATACTGCCTGAATGCAGCCATATCTGTCACTTTTAGGGCTTCCCACACATACCGAATCGCCGCCCCCTCGCGGTGATAATTCGACGCCACAATGCGGTGGGGCGAGAAAAACAGCACTTGCGTAGCAATATCCGTCCCCATCAATACGGTGCGTGGCTCTGTACCTACATCACGCGTAAGCCCACCCGTGCGCATCCACATGCTGGCAAGCATCTCGCAATACTGCCCCCGCGTCAGAAGCGAAGGGGTTTTGGCCGAATCCACATCAGGTGCAAATATGCCAATAATATAGGGCACCAGCACAATCCCCATCAGCACCGTCTGCCGCAACCACACTACAAATCCCGCATCCTCGCCCAGCAGCGCGCGCGC
>JAIXZB010000154.1 GCA_027489915.1 Rickettsiales bacterium
AAGCACACCGCGTGTAAGTAAGCGGGTGGCAATACGCCCAGACATCGATTGTTGCCAATCGGGCTTTTCATCGGCACCTCGAATAAGCGAGCGGCCATAAAGATACTGATCGTACGAGCTACCGCGACTTTGCGGATTTTTCGGATCGTAGCTGAATTGATCTGCTAAAGGCTGCGATGCAACGGAAGAATCTGCGACCGAATGCGCACGCAAGGCATGCGCTGAGCGCTGCTGATCGGTGAGTGATTGTTGTTCAAACTGTAAATGCGATTGCAAACGCGGAACAGACCTCTTTAAATTACAGCTTTAATCTACCATTTCCGAAGGTTAACGACTGTGAAGCTTTTATGACAAATCATGTATTTCTGTTGCATAAAAACACCTGCTGCAGCGCAACATTAAGCAATTGAAAAATAGTAATGTTTCAATTGTGTGAAGATTTCACTCTACCATCTAATTTACCGCGCTAATTTCCACAGTTACTCTAAAATAAAGGCGTAAAAATTAAACAGGAACTCAGGGCTTATGCCCCCCAAAGATACAATTGCTCAACCTAATGCAGGCTCCAGCCTTGGAAGTTCCGTGCTTTCGAAGGCAGAATGGTTTGCTGATAATGCCTACATTCCCCCTGGAATGCATAGGCTGCTGACTGCTTTTGGGTTAACGGCAGGCCTATGGACTGGCCGACAGTTGATGGATGTTATTACGGCGCGCAGATCCTCGGATGGTGAAAATATACCTGCAGATAGTGTGCCCGAAATTCTACGCCCCCTGCACGGAATAATGCGCTACAACCCATATTCAGACGCCCCCTCAGACAGATGGATGGGGGTACTAGACGCTATAGGCCCTGTGGCAATGGGTGCATTCGGTGCATATCTGGGCAGCAAACATTTTTTTGATAACACATTCAAAGGCAAACCACTTCATGGTCTTAATGCCTCAGTAAAAAAACAACTTCAAGAGCAAGGCGGAAAAGTTACGCTCGATATTGCTGATGGCATGATGAGTAAGCAGCAATCCGATGCGATAAGCAAATCAGCAAGCGCAACCTTTGTGATTGGAAGCAGCGCAGGAAGCCAGCTTACAGGGGCCTTAAGCCCACTCAATAACGGCATGAATGCCGCACGTTTTCAGCAGGGAAACATGCGCAATATTAGCCTTCCCTTACCCACTTTCATGGCAAAATATGCAGAGAAAATTCTTGGGAACCACGGCAGCACATCAAGACGCATTGTGCCCGCTATTCGTGAATGGACCACATGGGCTAAGTCCAATATCGCACACAATCCATCAATCGATTGGAGAAATGAACGTGAAATTATTAAGCGTGCCGATGATTTACTTCAACAATTTCCAACACTAACAAAAGCAGAGCGAATTGCTTTTTATAAACAATGTGACACCGTTTTGGATAAAATCACAGATGAAGCACGCAAGCTTAAGGCGCATAATATCTCCGTCGCACAGCTTGAAGATGCACTTTACACCTTTGCTCACAAGAACATCTCTGGCGAGGGTTTGGAAAAACTCTACCTTAATGCAGGCATTGATATTCGCAAAGCGCAAACACCAGATTTTGGCCCATTTACAGCCATCAGCCGCATATTCGGTTCAGGTAAAGAAGAATCAGAAACCCTCTCGGCACTACACAAACACTGGAAAGAAGATCTGAAACTTGATGTATCAAACTTAAACAACACCATTAAAACAAGCACATCCTCCAAAGCAATTGCACTTGCCACCACAGGGGGCACATTGGCAGCAGGAGCTGGATTTTTGCTATCAAATAATAGCAAAAAATTACAAGAAAAAGAACTACACACATCTGAAAATAGACAAGAAAAGCAATCTAATAACATAATTGATTGGCTGAACGGTAAGCCATTAGACGCCATGCAATGGATGAGTCGCGTTTTAATCGCCCCACCCAGTATGCACCGCTTCATGAGCGCAGCATATTTATCTGGCGGATTATGGCTTGGCATGAAAGTGGCAGATGTAATGACCGGTAGGCATTTGCCAAACATACGCGCCGCCGAAACTGCAAAATCACTTATTACTAAAGATCAACTAGCTGCGTGGAATCCACTGCGAATACTTCATGGAACCATGAGTTACACGCCAGGCCTAAGCACTACCAAAGACAGATGGCGGCAAGTGGCACACCACATGATTCCTGTCGCGGCTGGAGCAGTTGGAACCTACACAGGTAGCAACATGTTTTTCAAAGACCGTGCTAGAGATCTACAAGCCCCCGAATATTTGGAAGAATATGCCGATGCTATAAGTTACCAGCAATCGAAACCTTTTGGATTGCTTACTGGCATTACCTCAATTTTCAACACGGGCTCTGGTATTCATATCCTTCCAGTATTCAACTATTCTGCCAACCTACACAACCGCTACCTACTTGCTAACGGACAACAAGTTGCATTCCCCATTATTGGCAAATGGTGGTCGGGCAATGCAAGCACCTTGCCTTGGGGTGTAACCAAAACACTCAAATACACCGTCAATTATTTAAGCGCGAACCCTACTGAACATCCACGTGAATTGCCTGATTTAATACATGCGGTGACAGCAAAGCTCTTTCCTGCGCTTGAGGCAAAAGAATTGGCAATCAAAGAAGATGCTTTGATGAAAATAATACACGATATACGCGCGCCATTTTTGATTGAAGGCACCCTATTGCCTGCACAGCAACCGAAACTAAGAGAAGCGCTTACTAACACGCTAACGAAATCGGGCTTAGAAACAACATTACAACAGGCTGGATTCGATATTACAAAAGCGGATTTAAGTAACAACGGCGCATCAGGTGCTATTGCCAATGCACTAGGTCAAGCCCACGCCGTTAAAACACTCGAAGAAACCTATAAAGCAAAAGCCATTACGCGATTGCAAAAAATAGAGAACAAGAACAATACATTAGCACAAAAAAACATCGTGCCTGCTGGCAATAAAACCTCCGATGCATTCCAGTCACGCATTCAAAAAGAACGTGAGCAAAATCAAGAAGTGCCAAGACCAGCAACGCTTTCTATTTAATTTTGCTTGTCATACCCACAAGAAATCCATATAAGCCCTACACCCTTGCACTGCGATGGTCGTAATGCTTGAGGTACCCACACACGGGTTACAAGGGGAATAACCGCCCCGCCGGTGCATTCACCTGAATGCGCAAGGCCCGTGGAGGATTAACCGGTAAACAGGAGATTTTATTATGGCGATTCCCGCCTTTTCGATGCGCGAGCTGATTGATGCTGGCGTTCACTTCGGCCACAAAACTAAACGTTGGAACCCTCGTATGGCGCCATTCATTTATGGTACCCGCAACGATGTACATATCATAGATTTGCAACAGACCGTTCCTATGCTTCACCGCGCACTGCACGCTGTGCGCTCAACTGCTAACAAACAAGGTCGTATTCTTTTCGTTGGCACCAAGCGTCAAGCATCGGACGCAGTTGCTGAAGCAGCGCGCCGTTCAGGACAATATTACGTGAATCAACGTTGGTTGGGCGGCATGCTCACCAACTGGTCAACCATCCAGAACTCGATTCGCCAACTGCGTAAAATCGAAGAAACGTTGAACAATCCTGGCCGTGGACTCACCAAAAAAGAGTTGCTCACCATGGAGCGCCAACGTGACAAACTTGAAAAATCTCTTGGCGGAATCCGCGATATGGGTGGCTTGCCAGACATGCTGTTCATCATCGACACCAACCGCGAAGAACTGGCAGTTAAAGAAGCGCAGAAACTGGGCATTCCTATCGCTGCTATTATCGATCCCAATTGCACTGCAGAAGGCATCGATTTCCCAATCCCAGGTAACGATGATGCAACACGCGCCATCAAACTCTACTGCCGCCTGATTTCGGATGCTGCACTCGATGGTCTTCAACAAGGTCTTGGTGCATCAGCAATTGACTTTGGTGCCGCAGAAGAACCTGTTGAGCTTGAATCTGCTTCGACCGAGGCTAAATCGGAAGAGGCCGCTGGTGAAAAGAAATCGAAATCCACCACCAAAAAACAAGCCTATGCTGAAGCTGCTAAAAAAGCCGCTGGCAAACCTGCTGATGAGGCTGCTTCAGAAGAAACAGCAGAAGCTAAGCCTGCAAAAAAAGCAGCGCCACGAAAAAAATCAGCGTAATTGGAAGTACTCACATGGAGAAAGTAATGTCTACAGCAGTAATTAAAGACCTGCGCGAGCGCACTGGCGCAGGCATGATGGATTGCAAACGCGCCCTCGACGAAAACGGTGGCGATATGGAAAAAGCAATCGATTGGCTTCGCAAAAAAGGTATTGCTTCAGCTGCCAAAAAATCAGGTCGCATCGCAGCTGAAGGTTTGGTTTCTGTGGCAAATAGCGGCAATACAGCAGCCATGATTGAGCTGAATTCGGAAACAGATTTCGTTGCCCGCAACGAGCAGTTCCAACAGTTAGCCGAAGTGATTGCCGGCTATGCATTAGCAAAAGATGGTAACATTGATGCTATCAAGGCCCATACTTGCAGCATTTTCAACAAGCCTGTTGAAAATGTTGTTATGGATGCTATTGCAACCATTGGTGAAAACATTCAGCTTCGCCGCTCCGTTGCACTCAGTGTAAAAGAAGGTGTGGTTGCAAGCTACATTCACAGCGCCATTAAGCCCGGTATGGGTAAAATCGGTGTGCTTGTTGCCCTTGAATCAACAGGTAACAAAGATGTGCTGAATGCACTTGGCAAGCAAATCGCCATGCATGTGGCTGCTGCCAAACCAGAAGCACTGAACAAAGAACAGGTGGATGCAAGCAAACTGCAGCGCGAACGTGCAGTGCTTATTGACCAAGCCGTTGCTTCAGGCAAACCTGCAGAAGGAGCAGAAAAAATGGTCGAAGGCCGCATCCGCAAATACTACGAAGAAGTAGTACTGCTTGAGCAGCTTTTTGTGATTGATGGCAAAACCAAAATTGCGGACGTCGTCAAAGCAGCAGAAAAAGATGCTGGAGCGCCAATTACATTGGCTGCATTCGAGCGCTTTGCACTGGGTGAAGGCATTGAAAAACAAGAAGATGACTTTGCTGCAGAAGTGGCTAAAGCCGCAGGTGTTGCGT